>CAKSQP010000035.1 GCA_934486965.1 uncultured Eubacteriales bacterium | reverse complement strand
ACCCCGATTTCGAGGGGTACTGCCACTGCCGTCTTTATTACAAAGAAAAATAAAAGGAGAAAAAATCATGAAGAAAACTTTATCAATAGTCCTTGTTCTTGCAATGATCTTGGGGCTTACAGGCTGCGGACTGTTCAGCAGCGACAATGTCGTCAAACTCGGAGACTATACTCACGAAGACCCGAAAGATCTTAAATACGACCAGAGAATAGTCCTCAAAGGCAACAATTTCGGCACTATCCTTGAAAGCCTTGCTTCTGCCGCAGCATATCCCGACACAATGGTTTACGACGAATCCGGCAATATGATCGGTATGTACGACTACGACGATTCCACAGGTCTTGCAAAAGGTTGGACAAACATTACCGACGGTACTTACACCGCATTTGAAGAAGGCAAGGAAGTCGATCTCGGTAAGCCCGATCTTTCCAAAGTCGTTACTGTCGGCTCGGTTGATCTTTACTTTGTTGTCTACGGAAACGAAGGAAAAACCGTCCTTGCAGATATCTACGTTATCCTTTCCGATTCTTCCGTAAAGGACACCGTAATTTCCCTTGTTAAAGAATACTACGGTTATGAACTCACCGCTACTTCCGACACCGTTCTCTCCGCTTACATAGAAGCGGACGGAATCGCAACGACCTTTGCCAACGCAGAACAGTCGGGCGTTACCGTTGAAAAGCAGGACGCTGCGGGCTTTGCCTCCGTCCTCGAACAGTTCTACGGCGTAAGAGAATACAACGGTGAAGTGGCTTATAAGCCTTATTCTGGACATCAGGATCCGACAGATATCGAATTTGACAAGAAAGTTGTTCTTGTCGGTTCCGGATCTGCGGCAGTTGACGAAAAATATGAAAGCAACGTAACTTCTCAGACAGATTACATATACGGCAAAGACGGCCAGACCGTTGCCGATTATATGTACCTTGAATGTTCTTCCAAAGATGCTGCCGAAGAACTTCTCAATTCCGGAAACTTCTATAAGGGTGCAAAACTTATTGACGATAAAACGATTCTTGTTGCCATCGTCGGTCAGGATATGGAAGATACTCTTACCGCGTTTATCGGCTACAATGTAATGAAAGACAAGTCTCTTGACGAATATGTCAGAAATTCCGAAGAAATGTATTTCACAACGGAAGCAAAATAATTAAAAGGCTTTACGGATGCCGCTTGCCATATCGGCTGCGGCATCCGTTTTTCCGTTTCCGGGAGAGGAAATTATGAGTAAAAAACAAAGAACCGGACAGCGTCCCGACGGTTGGAAAGCACTGTTCCGTACAATTAAAAATCTGAAACTGCCGTGGATATGGATAATCGTCGGTCTGTCGCTCAATCTCTATCTTAACGACTTGATGCTCAAAATTCCGGATATGACATCCGATCTTTTAAGCGGCCAGCTTACAGGCTCCGCAATGACAAGCGCCGTTATGTATTATGTTATTTTCGGAATTCTGTCATGCGTCATGGTTGCGGGGCAGGTTCAGGCTCAGACATACGGCATAAAAAGAGCGAGAAATGCAATTTGGAAAAAAATGCTCGGAATGAAGATGGAATATTTCGACAGAAACGATCCGTCCGACCTCATGAGCACCATCATAAATGATACGGGGACTGCAATAAATGATTTTATAAATATTCTTATTTATCTTATCCCCGATATTTATTATGTTGTCAGAGCTCTTTTCCGTATAAATCAATATCACTGGATCCTTACGGTTTCTTGCTTTGCGATGATCCCGCTTAAATATCTGTATGCTCTGTTCATGGGTAAGCAGTTCCAGAAACATACCGCAAAACTTTATGTTAAAATCGGAGAACTTACGGGTTTTCTTGCAGACAGAATAAATCATCTGCCTCTTATTAAAACCTATACCAATGAGACAAAAGAAGGCGAAAACGGCGAAGAAGCGGCAGGGAAAATACTGAAAGCGAATATGAAGCTTGTTCAGCTTGACAATATCGCGAACGGTATCGTTTCGGTTATAGATATTCTTCAGAAATTCGTTGTTGTTGTCGTTGCGGTAATTCTTTTGCAGAAAAAAGAGATAGATATGGCTATGTGGATAGCGTTCTTCCTCTTTGCGCAGAACCTTTTTCCGACGATGGACAATATATTCGATATCTGGACAAAGATCAAAGGAATGCACGGAAGTTTTCACCGTATTATAGAAGTTATGGACGGTGAATCGGAAGAATCTTCGGCTGCTGAAAGTTTTCCGGAAACAGGCGATATCAAATTCGAAAACGTCACGTTTACATATCCCGGAACAGACGCGCCGGCACTTAAAAATGTTTCGTTTACCGTTCCGAGAGGCTCATGCGTTGCGATCGTAGGGCTTTGCGGAAGCGGAAAAACGACTTCCGTAAGTATGCTTGAAAGATTTTATACTCCCGACGGGGGCAGAATTCTTATCGGCGACACCGATATAAAAGATATTCCTCTTACCGATTTCAGGAAAAATCTTGCTTACGTTCAGCAGGGCGCTGAAATTTTCAGCGGAACTTTGCGCGAGGCTCTCACTTACGGTATCGACCGCGAAATCGACGATAAAGAAATTTATGAAGCCGCAGAAAGAACCGGTTTCTCCGAATATCTTGCCCTTTGTAAAGACGGACTTGAGACGGAAGTCCAGTCCGGCGGAACTTCGATGTCGGGAGGACAGAGCCAGCGTCTTGTTTTAACAAGAGAACTTCTCCGCGGCGGAAATATCATAATCATGGACGAACCGACGTCCGCTCTCGACGTCAGGATTTCCGCAAAGGTTCAGGATACCATGGACGAACTTTTTGCGGATAAAACAAGAATTCTTATAACCCACGATTTGAGTTTTGCGAAACGCTACGGCAGAATTATCGTTATGGAAAACGGTAAAAGGGTCGGAGACGGAACGCACGAAGAACTTCTTGAAAATTGCGATACCTATAAAAAAATGAATGAGAATGCGGAGGAACAAAAAGATGAAGAATAAATCTGTAAAAAAATATTTCTCCGTTCTCAAGGGCGTTAAACTGCCGTGGATATTGATTATATGCAGTTTTGCGCTGTCGACAGCCATGATGTATGTTGAAATCGGTGTCGCAACAATGACTGCAAGCATAATAGATTCAAGTCAGAACGCAATAAACGCAGGCGAACTTTTGAACTATATCGGAATGGTCGCTCTTACTGCTGTCTTTACCATATCGAGCAGTTATTTTACTCGCAGAATGGAAGAGACGATAACCATGCGTGTAAGAGTAAAACTCTGGAAGAAGATAATGAGACTGCCGACAAAGTATTACGACGATGACAGCGGCGACGGGCTTGTCAGCCGTGTTACTTCCGATGCGACGGCTCCCGCAGACCTCTTTTCTCTTGCGGTTTCTTTTATCGTTTGTTTGGTGACAACGGTTCAGGGTTTTGTTCAGATGTTTGAATCCAATACGCTGCTGGCATCATATTCTCTTATAATTATTCCGCTTACGTTCATAATTTGCATAATTTACGGGAAACTTATGTTCAAACTCGGAATTTACGGAACGGTTACCACAGCCGGAAGTCTCGGATATCTTGCCGAAAGAGTAAGAAACTTCCGCCTTATTAAGAGTGCCGTTGCGGAAAAAACCGAAGATAAAAAAGGCGACGGAACTTTTAAGGGAATGTATAAAGCCGAGTTTTTAAGCTGGCTTATGGTAGCGGGCTATCAGCTTGCGCAGGGGCTCTTTTCAATTTTGTTTATCGTAATCGTTTTCGTTATCGGCGGTCAATTCCTTTCTACAGGAGAGGTGACCATAGGAACCCTTACGAGTTTCTATATGATAACGGGAATTGTCGGAATGCAACTTATGCAGTTCTTTATGAACGTCGGCTCCGTTTCGGGAACATTCGGAACAATGAAAAAAATTGCGGAAATTTCCGAAACAGAAACGGAAAAAGAGGACGGCGAAAGCGTTCCGCTTATCTGCTCCGATATTGTTTTCGATAACGTTTCTTTTGCGTATAATGAAGATAACGAAGTTCTTCACAATGTTTCCCTTACCATTCCCATGGGAAAAGTTACTGCAATCGTCGGCGGAAACGGCGCGGGCAAATCGACCCTTTTCAAACTTATAACCCGCCTTTACGAACCGAAAAGCGGCGAGATACGTTTCGGAAACGAAGATATAAGCAAATTCAACCTCACCGAATGGAGAGACAGATTTGCGTTCGTCTTCCAGAAAAATCCGCTTGTTGAAGGCAGTGTAAGGGAAAATATCGAATTCGGTCTTGACAGGGAAGTAACCGATGAAGAACTTTTCGACGTTGCAAAGAAAGCGAACTGCTATGACTTTGTAATGGCAAAACCCGACGGCTTTGACGCCGAAGTCGGACTTAACGGCTCTAACTTCTCGGGAGGTCAGGGACAGTGCATTTCCATCGCGCGCGCCATGCTCAGAAATTCCGATTATTTATTGCTTGACGAAGCGACAAGCAATCTCGACGTCGTGAGCGAGGCGGCGGTGACTGCGGCAATGGATAATCTGATGAAGAACAAAACGACCGTTATGATAGCCCATAACTATGCGGCGACCAAAAACGCCGACTATGTTATAGTCATGAAAGACGGAACGGTCGAGGCGGCGGGTTCTCCCGAAGAATTGCTTGAAAACAACGAATACTATAAACTTTTTGCAAAAACTCTGTAATTTATAAGAAAGGCAATAAAATGCAGAAATTATTGACAGAACTTAATATAGGCGAAACCGTATCGGGTTTTGAACTTGTAAAAAAAGAGTATGTTGAAACAAAATCCGCATACCTCTATACCCTGAAACATAAAAAAACGGGTGCGGGACTTCTTTACTTTGACAGGGCGGACGAAAATAAGACCTTCTGCGTTTCTTTCAAAACTTTGCCCGAGGACAGCACCGGGGTCTTTCATATTCTCGAACACAGCGTTCTCTGCGGTTCGGAAAAATTCCCCGCAAAAGACCCGTTCGTGTCTCTCCTGCAAAGTTCCATGCAGACATTCTTAAACGCGATGACCTACGGCGATAAGACCGTTTACCCCGTTTCAAGCCGAAACGAAAGAGACCTTTTCAATCTTATGAAAGTGTATCTTGACGCGGTCTTCCGTCCCCTTATCTATAAGCGCCCCGAAATTTTCATGCAGGAGGGCTGGCATTACGAATTCGAAGACGAAAACGCCGAGCCTTATTATAACGGAGTCGTTTACAGCGAAATGAAAGGCGTTTTTGCCGATGTCGACAGCCTTATGGCGGACGAGACGGAAAAACTGCTGTTTTCAGATAACAGTTACGGCTTTGTCAGCGGCGGGCACCCCGACAATATCCCCGACCTGACATACGAAAAATTCATTGAGACTCATAAACGTTTTTATCACCCGACGAACGCAAAATTCATTTTCGACGGACATCTCGATATAGACGCGGCTCTTGAATATATAGACGGCGAATACCTTTCGGAATACGATTATAAAAAGCCCGATTTCGACTTCGTTCCTCAAATTCCGAAACCCGCCGAGGCGACCGTCGAATATGAGGCGAGAGAGGGCGAAGAAAATTTCGCGCAGATGACCGTTGCGAAAATTCTCTGCCTCCATTCCGACGCGGAAAAGATATACGCGACGAAAATTCTTGCGGATTACCTTACTTCGACAAACGAAGCGCCCCTTAAAAGAACGTTTCTTGAAAACGGTCTTGCGCAGGATATTGCCCTTGAGATAGGTGACGGTATCTTCCAGCCTTTTATTGCGCTTGTCGTCAGAAATACCGATAAAGAAAAATTTGCGGAAATCAAAAAATTCTTACCCGAAGCCGTGAATAAGATAGTCGCGGGCGGTCTTAACAAAGAGGCTCTGAGAGCGTCTCTCGAACTCTTTGCTTTCGGTTCAAAAGAGATCCGCGAACCTTACGGGATCGAAACAGTCGGAAGAATACTCGACGGCTGGCTTTACGGCGACGACCCGCTGACTTATGTTGAGACCTCCCGTATCTTCGATTCTCTCCGCAATAAAATTGACGGAAACTATTTCGAAGATTTGCTTTGCGAACTTTTCTGCAACGCAGACGACAAGTCTTATCTCTATGCTCTTCCGTCCCTTACAAAGGGCAGGGAAGACGCGGAAAAAGAGGCGAAAAAAGTCGCGGCGGCAGTTTCCGAATGGACTTCGGCGGACAGACAAAAAGAACTTGAAAAGTTCGCGAAAATGCAGGAATGGCAACAAACGCCCGACAGCGACGAAGTCCTCATGACTCTTCCTCATCTCGACCTTAACGATATTCCGAGAACTACGCCTCCCGTAAAGACCGCACTTTCGGCTTATGACGGGATAAAGGTCCTCACGACCGAAAACGACACCAACGGAATAGCATATCTCAATCTTTTCTTTGATATTTCGGATCTCTCCGTCGAAGAACTCAGAATTCTCAGTATTCTCACTTCTGTCTGCGGAGAACTCAGCACCGAAAACTATCCCGCCGACGTTCTTCAGATTAAGATAAAGGCGGTTTTCGGAAGATTTTCGATGAGAACCGAATATATTTCAAAGCGCGGAGATCTTGAAAACTGCAAACCGTATCTGCGCGTCGCAACGTCGTTCCTTGAAGAAAACGCCGCGAAAGCAATCCCCCTTATCTGCGAAATTTTGCTTAACGGACGTTATTCGGAGACCGACAGAATTGCCGAGACCGTAATGCAGAACGACTATTTCATGAAACAGTCGCTTATCGGTTCGGGACATACTTTTGCGATAATGAAGGCCCTTTCCGCATTTTCGGCGACGGGAAGACTCAAAGAACTTCTTGACGGCGAAAGTTTTGTGACATGGTTCTCCGACTTTGCCGCAAACTTCGATAAAAACGCCGAAACCGTTTCGGCGGAACTTGCCGCCGTTTCGAAAAAGACGTTTGCGAAAAACAGACTTTTCATCGGCGTCGGAGGAAATGTCGCGACCGACGATATCAACTCTCTTATTTCCGCTTTCCCCGAAAACGAAATTGGAAAACCCGCTGAATATCCCGCCTTTGACAAAAACGACTGCGCCGTTGAAATTCCCTCGGACGTCGGCTATTCGGGCTTCGGACACAACCTTTACGCGTTGGGCGGCGAATTTTCGGGCTCGGCGGCGGTTATGGCGTCTCTCATGACCTTCGGCTACCTCTGGGGTGCCGTCAGAGTTCAGGGCGGCGCTTACGGAACGGGAATGAACGTCAGATCAAGCGGCGATATTTTCTGCTATTCCTACCGCGACCCGAACCTTGAGAATTCAAAAGCGGCGTTTTGCGGCGTTGCCGATTTCCTTTCCGAATTTGTCGGTCAGAAAATGCCTCTCGACGATATCATAATCGGAACGGTAAACACGACCGATCCTCTTCTTGATCCGTCGGGCGTCTGCGAACTCGAATGTATAAGATATCTCAACGGGCTTTCTCACGAATCCGTCGCGAAACTCAGAGCGGAAATTCTGGATACGAGCCCCGAAGACCTTGAAAAACTTATCGGGATACTCGAAAAATATGCGGAAAACGCAAAGTTCTGCGCAATAGGAAATAAAAATGCAGTGAAGTTTGTAAAACCGAACTGTTGACCTTTCCTGATAAATGCAACAATACTGTGACAAAAATTCCTTATATGGAGAGCGTCACAGTTTTGTTGCATTTTCTTTTTATACTTAAAAAGTCGTATTTTCGAAAAAAAAGAGAGGAAAAAGCAGTGAGATTCAAGCGGATATATAAAAAACTGACAGATACTTTTAAGTCCGTTATTGCGTCCGATAAACAGCGCAGGCGCTTTCTGTTCAGTTGTGTTATCGGCTCTCTTTTACTTACGTCTCTTTGCATGAGCGTCGTGAATTTTTTCACCGAAGAGTATTATCTGCTTATTGCGACCCTCATTTATTCGGTTTTGTGCTTTTCGGTTATCGCTTTTTTACATATTTTCCATTTTAACGAAAACGCGGTCTATCTTATTTTTGCGGCGGGAACGCTCGTAATGCTCGCTTTCTTTTTCATTACGGGCGCGACAAGCGGACTCAGCAGTGTATGGATATGCCTTATTCCGAGTTTTTCTCTTTTTATTTTCGGTCTTCGGAACGGAACGTTTTTTTCTTTCTCCGCATTTCTCATGCTTCTGTTTTTCCTTGATACTCCCGTCGGAAATTCCCTTCTTATATATCAGTATCCCGAAGAGATAAAACTCCGTTTTCCGTTTCTTTACGGCGCCGTTTTTCTGCTTTCGATTATTATAGAACTTGTCCGAAAAGAAACTCAGTCCCAACTTGAGGCGTCGAAAAAAGAATTCCGTTATCTCTACCGCCACGATTATCTTACAGGGCTTTATAACAGGTACGGCATAAGAGAATTCGGCGTTGAGATATCGAAAAAGGCGACGGGATTTTCGGTTATTCTTTTCGATATCGACGACTTCAAACAGATAAACGATATGTACGGTCACGACTGTGGCGACAAAGTCCTGAAGGCTGTCGCTGATATTCCCATGCTCAGGACTTTCGAAGAAGGCAGATGCTGTCGGTGGGGCGGGGAAGAGTTCCTTTTTGTGCTCGGGTGCGAAAACGGAGCAGAGACCGTCGCCGAAGATCTCAGGGCTGAAATCGAGAAAATGCCGATAAAATACAGAGACGATACGGTTTATGTTACAATAAGCGCGGGTGTGTGTTCCGCCTCAAGATCCGAAAAAGTTACAATCCACGATCTCATCGACAAAGCCGACAAGGCGCTTTACGACGCCAAGGCAAAGGGCAAAAACTGCGTTTCGGTCTACGGTTGCAAAACCGAAGAAACAGTGGTATAATATATCGCGGGAAGGCGATGTGTTATGAAAAAGATATGTATAATAACGGGCGGCTCTTCCGGTATAGGTAAAAGTGCCGCCGTTTTTATGTCTGAAAACGGATATTCGGTTTATGAATTTTCAAGAAGAGAAAGCAATCTTCCTAATATCAGACATATTTCCGTCGATGTTACCGATTCGTCCGCCGTTAAAAATGCGGTTTTTGAAGTGTTTTCGGCAGAGGGACAAATCGACGTGCTTATAAACTGTGCGGGATTCGGAATTTCGGGGGCGGCGGAGTTTACGGATATTTCGTCCGCGCAAAAACAGTTTGATGTCAATTTCTTCGGGGCTGTCAGGGTAGACAATGAAATTATTCCGATAATGCGTAAGCAGGGGTTCGGCAAAATCGTAAACGTCGGTTCTGTCGCGGGCGTTATCTCAATCCCTTTCCAGAGTTTTTATTCCGCGTCGAAAGCCGCTCTGCTTTCCTATACAGAGGCTCTGGCAACGGAACTCCGTCCTTTCGGAGTGTCCGCCGTCTGCATTTTGCCCGGCGATATAAAAACGGGTTTTACCTCCGCAAGAAAAAAGGAAAACGCGGGCGACGACGTCTATTCGGGACGGATATCCCGTTCCGTTTCGGTAATGGAAAAAGACGAGGAAAACGGCATGAGCGCCGATGTCGCAGGCAGATACATTGCGAAAATCGCCTCTTCAAAAAGCAAAAAGCCCGTCAGGACGATAGGCGCAAAATACAAATTTTTTATCTTTTTATCGAAAATTCTTCCGACTGCCGCGGTGAATAAAATTGTCGGAATGATTTACGCAAAATAGAGGTTTTTATGAAAATTGCAGGTTTTCAGAAAGTTACGCTCCTTGATTTTCCGGGGCTTGTCGCCTGTACGGTCTTTATCGGCGGGTGTAATTTCCGCTGTCCTTTCTGCCATAACGCTGACGTCGTCGAAAAAAAAATTGCCGAAGGCTTTTCCGAAGACGAGATATTTTCTTATCTTCAGAAAAGAAAGGGGATAGTTGACGGTGTCTGCATTACCGGCGGCGAACCGCTTCTTTACCCCGAAACTCTCGACTTTATGCGCAAAATAAAAGATCTCGGTTTCAAAATAAAACTTGATACGAACGGAAGTTCTCCCGCTCTTCTGAAAAAAGCGGTCGCGGAAAACCTCTGCGATTATGTTGCGATGGATATTAAAAACACTTTTGAAAAATATCCGTTTACCGCAGGCGCAAAAGTCGATATCTCCGCAATAAAGGAAAGCGTTTCGTTTTTGCTTACTAACTCCGTTCCTTACGAATTCAGAACGACCGTCGTAAAAGAACTTCATACAAAAGACGATATTTTGAAAATATCCGAAGAAATTTCGGGCGCCGCAAAATGGTATCTTCAGCAGTTCGTCGATTCGGGAAACTTGATAGGCTCGGGCTTTTCCGCTTATTCTCCGTCCGAACTCGAAGATTTTGCCTTTGCCGCACGGGAAAATATCCCCGAAACTTCTGTCAGAGGAATATGACTGTAAGTCCCAATAACGTCCCTTTTTAATATCTCCCGAAATCATCGCGGGAGATATTTTTTTGCAAATATAAATAAAATTGGTAAAGTGTTACAATTGCAACAGCATGAAGGCGTATAATATGATACAATATCTGCGTTGACACAAGTCAAATAACGGGATACAGAATGGAGAAGGAAAAATGTACGGTGTTATTAAACGTGACGGCAAGGTTGTCGATTTTGAACTTTCAAAAATAAGCGACGCGATAACCATGGCGTTCGACGCGTGCGGAAAACAGTATAACAGGGATACGATAGACTTTCTTGCCCTGAAAGTTACGGCGGATTTCGAGCCTAAGATCGAAAACGGAAACATTGCTGTCGAAAAGATTCAGGACAGCGTCGAGTCCGTGCTCATAAAAGCGGGCTACGACGACGTTTCAAAGGCGTATATCCTTTACCGTAAACAGAGAGAAAAGGTAAGAAACATCGGTGCGACGATGGTCGACTATAAGCAGATCGTCGACAATTATCTCAGCATAAACGACTGGAGAGTTAAGGAAAACTCCACCGTAACATATTCCGTCGGAGGTCTTATCCTTTCGAATTCGGGAGCGATAACCGCAAACTACTGGCTTTCAGAAATCTATGACGACGAAATTGCGTCGGCTCACAGAAACGCCGATATCCATATCCATGACCTCTCCATGCTCACGGGCTACTGCGCGGGCTGGTCATTAAAACAACTTATTCAGGAAGGTCTCGGCGGCGTAACCGGAAAAATCACCTCCGCTCCCGCAAAACATCTTGCAACTCTCTGCAACCAGATGGTAAACTTCCTCGGAATAATGCAGAACGAATGGGCGGGCGCTCAGGCGTTTTCGTCTTTCGATACTTACCTTGCGCCGTTTGTAAAGGCAGATAATCTTCCTTACGAACAGGTCAAAAAATGTATAGAATCGTTTATCTACGGGGTCAACACCCCGAGCCGTTGGGGAACTCAGGCGCCGTTCTCGAATATAACTCTCGACTGGGTGGTTCCGAACGACCTTGCCGAACTCAACTGCATTGTCGGCGGCAAAGAACTTGATTTCAAATATAAAGACTGTCAAAAAGAAATGGATATGGTAAACAAAGCCTTTATCGAAGTAATGATAGAGGGCGACGCCCACGGCAGAGGCTTCCAGTATCCTATTCCGACCTATTCCATAACCCGCAATTTCGACTGGTCCGAAACCGAAAACAACAAACTCCTTTTCGAAATGACTTCGAAATACGGAACTCCTTATTTCTCGAACTATATAAACAGCGATATGGAGCCGTCCGATGTCAGAAGTATGTGTTGCCGTCTCCGTCTCGATCTGCGTGAACTCCGCAAGAAGTCGGGCGGTTTCTTCGGCAGCGGCGAAAGCACAGGTTCCGTCGGTGTCGTAACGATAAATATGCCGAGAATAGCGTACCTTGCAAAGGACGAAAAGGACTTTTACGAGAGACTTGACAAACTTATGGATATCTCCGCAAGAAGTCTTAAAGTCAAGCGTACCGTTATAACAAAACTTCTTGACGCGGGTCTTTATCCTTATACTAAGAGATACCTTGGAACGTTTGCAAACCACTTCTCAACTATCGGTCTTGTCGGAATGAACGAAGTCGGTCTTAACGCAAAATGGCTCCATGCAGACCTTACAAAAAAGGAAACGCAGGAATTTACAAAAGATGTCCTTAACCACATGAGAGAGCGCCTTTCCGACTATCAGGAAAAATACGGCGACCTCTACAACCTCGAGGCGACCCCTGCCGAATCCACTTCCTACCGTCTTGCAAAACATGACGTCAAGAAATATCCCGGAATAATAACCGCGTCTTCCGCAGAAAACGGAACGCCTTACTATACCAACAGTTCGCATCTTCCCGTCGGCTATACCGACGATATCTTCACCGCTCTCGATATTCAGGACGAACTTCAGACTCTTTACACTTCGGGGACCGTTTTCCACGCCTTTCTCGGCGAAAAACTGCCCGACTGGAAGGCTGCCGCAAACCTTGTCCGCAAGATCGCCGAAAATTACAGCCTGCCTTACTATACGCTGTCTCCGACCTATTCCGTCTGTAAAAATCACGGATATATCGCAGGCGAACATTTTACCTGCCCCGAATGCGGCGAAAAGACCGAAGTTTACAGCCGTATCACAGGCTACTATCGCCCTGTCCAGAACTGGAACGACGGAAAAACACAGGAATATAAAGACCGTAAGGTTTACAATATCGGAACTTCGAGACTTACGCACGAGGGTGTTCTGAATAAGGAAGAAGAACCGTGCTGCTGCGAAAAGAAACTCGACGACGCGACTTATCTTTTCACGACGGCTACCTGTCCTAATTGCAAGATCGCCGCAGCGACCCTTGACCGCGCGGGTTTTGCATACGAAAAGATAATGGCGGCGGACAGACCCGACCTTGTCGAAACTTTCGGTGTTAAACAGGCGCCGACTCTCGTCGTCGTCAAGGACGGAGATTTTGAAAAAATAAGCGGCGTTTCGGACATCAAAAAATATCTGAACGTATAAGATAAAGCCGCCGACAAGGCTGAGGACTAATAAGGAAGTAATGCTTCAAAACTTCGCATTTCGGCAC
>CAKSQP010000034.1 GCA_934486965.1 uncultured Eubacteriales bacterium | reverse complement strand
TCAGATCTCCGCAGGCATTGACCGTGTCTCCGTTTTCATAACCCTCGATCTCGGGCGGGGTCGTGTCGACGACGTGCCCGTTCGATGAAGCAAGAAAGAAGTTTCCGGCATAGTCGGTAATTTTTACATAGATAACATACTTATTATCGTCCGAAAGCCCGAACGGTCCGGTGTATTCATAGAATTCGCCTGTTATTACGTCGTCCGGATCCATTGCTTCCGTACTGACGAAATATTCGATTCTGACAGAGTGTTTTGCAGGGTCAAAGCCGGAAGAGCCGTAACTGTCGTCGGTCGCGGTAATTTCCACCGTGACAGGTTCTTTATAGAACATACCGAACGAAATCGTATACCAAAACGTCTGCCAAAAACTGCGTCCTTTGATTTTAACTTCACCCGTAGGCATCGTTTGGTCCTGAACATAATCGCCGTATTCGGCTTTGCAGACCGAGCAGACAGCCTTTTCAAAATAACTTGCTTCGCGGTCGTTTCCGCCGTTATGCGGACACTCATAATCACATTCGGAGCAGACGCCGTCCGAATATGTGTGGGTGTGGGGTTTGACGGAGCAGTTGTCAACAAAACTGAAGTTGAACAGTTTGTTTTCTCCTGTATCATACATATCCCACAGGCTGTCGTCCGTGATATCAATGTACTTTCCGTCACCGTCAAAGAACATATTGCCGTCGGCAAAGAAGCCTCTGACGCTCTCGTATTCCTTCTCCTCTCCGACATAGCCGTATGTAATACCGTAACGGAATTCGGACGAGGCGAGTTTGACGGAAACATCTGCGGTTCGTTTGAGCAGCATGACAAGACCGCCGAAAACGCTGTCGGTTACGGTAAGTTTTCCGTCGGTCACATAAACGGCGGAGCCTCTCATATTTTCGTTGCTGCCCGCAGTAAATTCGACACTTGTAAGGGTGAGGGTAGCCCCGCCCTCCGTTCTTACGGCATTCGCACCCGTCGGGGTAAGAGAACTGCCGTCGCCGTCAAATTTATTCCCGATTTTTCCGTTTATGATTTTTATATCGGCACTACCGGTGATACGAATAATCGAATTTCCCGCCGAGCCGTCAAGGGTACGACTGTTAAGATCAAGCGTAAAATTGCCCCCGTCGGTTTCAAGCAACCATTCTCCGCTGCTGCCGATGTCAAGGTCGCACAAAAGTTTCAAGGTCGAATTTTCGTTTTCGGTCGCCGCAGCCCATGCGTCGGCAAAGGATTCGTAATTTGTTACCGTGCCGTCCGCTTTTGTAAGAGTTGCGGTATATATCTGACGTCCGCAGACGTCTTCGCACTTGCCGCCAGCACCTATTTTCGTGTGGTGACAGGGCATTCCGCATTCCTGACACTGAGTTTCGCCGTCGATATTGACGATAAACCAATGCTCGTGAGTATAGATATAATAAGTTTTGCTCGTGCTCGTTTTGCCCGAAATGTATTCCGGTCCGTCCCACTTTTTGTCAAAGAAAGAGTAACCGTCAGCGAGAAGATCTTCGACAAAACCGCCGTCTTTACGCTCGATTTTATCGAACTGTCCGCCTGTCAGTTTGGTGTTTGTTGTCTTGTTTACGGACAGAGTGCCTATTTCTATCCGATTTGCAAAAGACTGCTGTTCAATTACAAGAGTGCTGTCGGTATCCTGATAGCCGAGAATCAGAACTGCAATTTTTCCGTAGCCCTTAAGAGTAAGCGTTCCGCCGTCCGTAATAAAACTGATAAGACCGACCGAATGACCGTGCGGGTCTATCGTGCAGTCGCTTTTCGGGGTTATCGGTTCCGTGACGTCGCGGAAGAGCATGACCGTGTTTCCGTCGCCGAAATCCGATTCCTGCAATGTTTCGGTATAGCGCACGTCTCCGTTTTTATCGGTGATTTTGGCCTCATATATTTTTCCGCAGTAATTGCAATAGCCTTTTGCGTCGTTGCCCTCGCTGTGGTCGCAGGGAACGACTTCCAGATCTCTGATAACCATTTCCGTCGGAAAAACTCTGCCGTAAGGCACAAGGTCTCCCGCTTTGCTTGCGAGTATACCGCGGTTATCCTTTAACGCACAGCCCGCTTCGAGCATATCGGTGACGGCAACGGTCCCTTTTTCGGAGAATTTGAGATTGCCGATTTTGCCGCCCGAAAGTTTTATATTGTTAAGGCTTGCGGTGTCGATAAATGCAAGTCTTAAATCTTCTATGTTTCCGCCTTTGACCGATACGGAAGAGCCTGCCTCCGTAACGCTTATTTTGCCGATATCGCCGCAGGTCTCGTCGACGGTCAGAGTGCCGCCCGTCACTTCTATCGTAACGCCGGAATCAATATCTCCGTTCGCCAAAGTAAGGGAATTTTTTTCTTTAACAATGATTTTTTTATTTCCGGAAAGTACTTTTGCGTTAAGATCGAGTTTTATATTACTGTTATTCCAAAGAGACAGATCTTCGGTGAGAGTATAAAAATCTTTCAGAAGATAAACGGTGACCGTTTCTTTCATATCGTGAGGGATACTGTCGAAAGCGGAAATAAAAGAAGTGAAATATTCGGTGTTTCCGTTCGGAGATACGACTGCCGCTTCAAGTTGCAGTCCGCAGGCAGAGCAAACGCCGTCGCCGTAATTTACGGTGCCGCCATGACTGCAAGCAGCCCCGCATTCGGTGCATTTTCCGTCTTTATATGTATGATCGTGATTTGATATTATTTTTACGTTTTCAAGAGTAAGAACGTCGGAGTTTACAATACTTCCGTCCTTGCCGTAAAACGCGCTGTTTCCGCCGAGCAGACTTCCGAGAGTCGGTTTTTTATATTCGCTTGACGGAGCCTCAGGGTCGGTCGAAATATATCCGTATTCTCCGCCGCTCAAAGCGATATTTCCGCCGGAGACCAACATTTTCAGATAAGAGAAATTGCCGCCCGAAACCGAAAGGGTTCCGCCGTTTATACTCCACCGGCGCGTTGAAGAGCCATGGTCGCCTCCCGTAAAGGTTGCGGAAGCGTCGCCGAGATTGAGATACAAAACAGAGCCGCCCGTAACGGTCGCCTCTATTTTGTCGTCTCCGAGAGCAGAAATGTTAAGATATTCAACCGTGCCGCCTTCAATGTTTATTTCAGCCGCAAAACAGTTCGCCGCAAGTTCGGCGACCGTTCCGCTTTTCAGCGTAAGACTGCCGTCGTTTACGGTAAGGAGTTCGATATTTCCGTCGCCCGTTACGGTAAGACTGCCGCTTTTGCCTTTTGTCGTTTCGTCTTCTTCCTCGTCATAGACGATAGATCCGACGTCGACAAAATCGATATTTTTTCCGTTAAGGTCAAGGGTCATATTGCCTGTAACAAACGGAAGATCATTTGGGTCTTCGGACATTGACGAAACGATGTCCGCAAGCAATGTGATGACCGAACCGTCGTTTTTATTCGCAAAAGCGACGGCTTCGCCGTATGTTGCAAATTCCGTAGTTGTGTTTCCGACTTTGACCGACGCTTCGTTTCCCGCCGACGCAAATGCGGACAGCGGAAACATCGATAAAACTATCGTGACCGTCAGTATTACGGAAAGAATTCTTTTTCCGAGAGTCATTTTCGTGTTCATTCTTTTACTCCTTTATATACATTTCGCAATAGCCGCGGAAAGCACCTGCGGCGAAACGGGTTTTTCATGAAAATACGCGCAGCCGAGCCTGTAAGACTGCGCGCCGAAGCCGCCGTCGTCCGAAAACCATAAAACGGGGACTTCCCTATACAGATTTTTGGCGGCGATGACGCCCTCCATGCCGTCAGCCCCGTTCATCGTTATGACGATACATTCGGGCGGACTTTCTTTTAATGCCGCAATGAAACCGTCGTAATCCGAGCGGTCGGTAATTCCGATATTGCGGTAATTCAGGTCGGGAAGCGACGCGATGGATCTTGCGATCTCGGCTCTGTCCTCTTCCGTTCCGTATAAAACAAATTTCATAAAACACCTTCCGAATAAATATATCTCAATATTAACAGAAAAGCGCCCCGATAACAACGGAAAAAGCGCAAGCGGTAAAAAAACGGCTCAAGCGGTAAATTACCTCTTTATTTTTTCGGAATTTTATGATAAAATATGACAAAAGGGGGGCTTTATCTTGAGGATCGCGATAGTTGACGACGACATAGGGGTCTATGAAGACCTGAAAGCATACATTGACGGATTTCTCGGGAATTCCGCCGAATTTTTCTACTTTCCGAGCGGCGAGGCGTTTTTGGAAAAACGGGAGGATTTCGACCTCATTATCCTCGACATATTCATGGACAGACTCACGGGAATGGACGTCGCGCGCGAAATACGGAAGACCGACGGCGACGTAAAGATAGTGTTCGCAACGACAAGCAACGAGTTCGCAAGCGAAAGTTATGAAGTGAACGCCTGCTACTACCTGCATAAACCTTTCGGAAAAGAAAGGGTAAAGGCGATGCTCGACAGGCTCGACATTGCCAAAATAGAGAAAATGCGGACGTTAAAACTCCCCGACGGCACAAACGTAAGGCTCCGAGACATAATCTACATAGACTGCGCCTCCCACTGCGTTACGCTTCACGGCAAACGGGAAAACACCGTCGTCCGTATGAATTTTTCCGAAACGGAACCGCTGTTTTGCGAATACCCCTACTTTTACAGCCCTACAAAAGGAATAATCGTGAATTTTTACGAAGTCGCCGCCAGAGACGGCACTGTTTTCAAGATGAGCGACGGAAGCCTTATTCCTATAAGCCGCCGAAAAGCAAAAGAAGTGCTTGACGCGTATTCTTCGTTTTTATTTGAAAAACTGCGGAAAGGAGAGGAAATGTAATGCCCCCGTTTTACAGGACAGCCGAAGTCACGGTCTATTCTCTTTTCAATTTTCTGCCGTTTCTCGTCCTCGCTCTTTATCCGTTTAAGCAAAGCCTGCGTTTTTCGAAAAAAATCACGGGACTTCTTATCGGGTTTCTCACAGTTATCCAGATTCTGCTCGGCGCGTGGGCGGCTTTCACGCCCGAAGACAACGCCGGAACGGTCAGCGCCGTCAGCACCTTATTATACGCGGCGTTTTATTTTCTCGCCGTCAAAAAGCATTTCGGGAAAACGTTATTCACCCTCCTAATGGTCTCAAATCTCGCGAACCTTGCCGTTATTTCGGCAAAAACGGCGGAGGGAATATTCTTCCCCGACCTCGCGCTCCAGAGTTACCGCTGGTCGTTTTCTTTAATGCTGTTTATCTGCGAAATTATTCTTGCCGTACCCATTTTCCTTTATATGAAAAAAGTATACGCCCCCGCGGTCGAAAAAGAGCCGTCGGGCTTTGAGTGGAGATATCTCTGGCTTATTCCCGCGACGTTTTATGTTATATGGTACTACGCCTTTTACGGAAACATCTCCCGAAGCAGTCTTGAAATTGCCCTGCGCCCGAAAAACACACTGTTCCTCTTTTTCGTAAACGTCGGCGCGGTCCTGATCTATTACGTCGTTACGCGCCTTATTCTCGAACAGAACAAAACGCTTGAATTGCAGGAAAAAAATCACCGTCTGACAATGCAGGCGGTGCAATACGAAAACCTCCGCGAAAAGATAAACGACGCCCGCCGCGCAAAACACGACGTCAGACACCATATCGCGCTCATGCAGGAATATCTCGGAAACGGAGACATTGAAGCCCTCGGAGAATATCTCCGTCGCTACGGCGAAAGTCTGCCCGACGATACGCTTGTAAGGTTCTGCAAAAATGCCGCCGCGAACGCCGTTCTGCTTTATTTCGCACAGCAGGCAAAAGATAACGGAGTGGATTACGACGTGCGGGCGGATATTCCCGAAGACGTAAACGTTTCGGAAGTGGATATTTCCGTCCTGTTCGGAAATCTTCTGGAAAACGCTCTCGACGCCTGCAAAGCGGAAACTTCCGACGCAAAAAAGATAGCCGTCCGCGCAAACTTTTCGGGCGGCGCGCTCTGCGTTACGGTCGACAACACTTTTACGGGGGCTCTCCGCCGCACCTCATCGGGAGACATTATTTCGACAAAGCACAGCGGCGCTGGGCTCGGCACGCAGTCGGTAAAAAGTATCGCCGAAAAATACGGCGGCGTCTGCCGGTTTGAGACAAAAGACGGAATGTTCTGCGCCTCGGTCCTCTGCTCAAAAGATATTCAAATATAATAAAGACCGAACGGCTGACTCAAAAAAGGGGATATGAAAAATTCATATCCCCTTTTTTCTGTTTTTGATACGTTCTTCGGCGGCGGCAAACGCCGCTTTTTCTTCGTCCGTTTCCAAAAGAAGTTCGGGAACGGACCGCACTTTTTCGTTTTCGTCGAGCGCCACCATAAGGACTTCCGCTGTCGCCGCAAGCGTCTGTTCGCCGTAAAATCTTTCGGTAAAGACGTCTACCCTGACTTCCATACTCGAATTGCCGACATACACTATCCTGCCCTTGACGACGACGGTATCCTTATTGAATGCGGGGCGCAGTATCTGAAGCCCGTCGACCCTCGCGGTCGTGACGTCGCTTTCCGCATGGCGGCGCGCAACGATCGTTGCGGTCTCGTCTATCCACCACATAAGTTGTCCGCCCGAAAGCCGTCCGTTTCCGTTTAAGGTCGGCATTGTAAGGACGTGGACCTGCTCCGCCGCGGACTCTGCCGCTCTTTTCATTTTTCTGCCGTCGGTCATATTTTATAGATATCCTCCGCTTTTGTTTTGTCGTAGCCTTTTTCGGCGAGAAGTTTTTCCGCTTTCGCGTGGTCGCCCGCCCTGAATATCATGAGCGCCTGTCCCGTTATGTTTCCCGCGCAGGCGTACATATATTCGACCTCGATATCGTTATCGGACATAAGCGAAAGTACGTCCGCGGCGCCTCCCGGACAGTCGGTCATAACGACTGCCAGAACGTCGGTGATTTTGACTATCACGCCCGATTCGTTGAGGCTATTCTTTGCCTTTTCGGCGTCGGAAACGATAAGGCGGAGGATACCGAAATCCTTTGTATCCGCAAGGGAAAGAACTCTGATATCGATATCGTTTTCCGCCATTTTGCGGGTTATTGCGGCAAGACGTCCCTTTTTGTTTTCAACAAAAACGGAAAGTTGTTTCAAAGTCATATTCCGTTCCTCCTATATCTTTCTTTTGTCAATTACTCTTTTTGCCTTGCCCTCGCTGCGTTCTATCGACTTGGGGTTCACAAGGCGGACTCTCGCGCCTATTCCGAGAACGGAGCGGAGAGAATCGGTAATTTTCTTTTCGGTGTTTTCAACCGTTCTTATATCGTCGGAGAAAAGTTCGTCGCTCATTTCGACGTTTACCTCAAAGGTATCGGTATTGTTTACCCTGTCGACGATTATCTGATAATTCGGGGTTATCTTTCCGCCGCTGGTCTTAAGCAGAACTTCTTCTATCTGCGACGGGAAAACGTTTACGCCGCGGATTATGAGCATATCGTCGCTTCTGCCGCTCGGCTTTCTCATTCTTACATGAGTTCTGCCGCAGGCGCAGGGTTCGTAGACAAGGGAACATATATCGCGCGTACGGTAGCGGATAACGGGGAACGCCTCTTTTGTAAGGGTCGTGAAAACGAGTTCGCCGACCGAGCCTTCGGGCAGGACTTCTCCCGTATCGGGATCGATTATTTCGGGAATGAAATTATCCTCCCAGACGTGCATTCCCGCCTGACACTCACATTCGCAGGAAACGCCGGGGCCCATCGTTTCGGAAAGCCCGTAAATATCGTACGCTTTTATTCCGAGTTTGTCTTCTATCTGACGGCGCATTTCCTCCGACCACGGTTCCGCGCCGAAAATTCCGACCCTGAGGCTGAGTTTGTCTTTTACGCCCATGTTTTCGACCGTCTCGCCGAGATACATCGCGTAGGACGGCGTACAGCAAAGGACTGTCGCGCCGAAATCTATCATTGTCTGGATCTGCAGGGCGGTGTTTCCCGAAGACATGGGGATAACGGTCGCGCCGAGTTTTTCCGCGCCGCTGTGAAGCCCGAAACCGCCCGTAAAAAGTCCGTAACCGAAAGATACCTGAACGATATCCTTATCCGAAACTCCGACCGCAACGAGCATTCTTTCGATACAGTCCGCCCACATATCAAGGTCGTTTTTCGTGTAGCCGACGACGATTCTCTTGCCCGTCGTTCCCGAAGACGCATGGACCCTGACGACGTTTTCCATCGGTTCGGCAAAAAGCCCGTAGGGGTAATAGTCGCGGAGATCCTTTTTATAGGAAAACGGAAGTTTCGGAAGGTCTTCGACGCCGCGGATATCTTCGGGGCAAAGTCCCTTTTCGTCCATTCTCTTACGGAAACATTCGACTCTTTCGTAGCATTTTTTTACCTGAGAAACAAGCCTTTCGCTCTGAAGACGGCGGAGTTCGCCGCGGGGCATACATTCGACCGCTTTATTCAATATCGACATATTTTTCTCTCCTGTTTATTTTACCGAATATCCGAGTTCGAACGCCTTTATATTGACGTCAAGGAACTTCGGGGGAACGGTCGTTTTTAAGGTCTCAAGCCACGCGTCGTGCGGGATTTCGGTGTTTTTCGCGAGAAGACCTATCAGAACGACGTTTACCGCCTTTATGTTTCCCGCCTCTTCGGCAAGGCGCTGAGCGTCGACGGCTGTCACGTCCGCCGTTTTCGCGAGTTTTTCCTTTATACCGACAGGATATTCCGCAGCACCCGTTATTACGGGCATGGGGTCTATTTTACGGTCGTTGACTATCATTTTGCCGCCTTTTTTAAGGTACGGCAACGCTCTGTACGCCTCAAGAAGTTCAAACGCAAGAACGAGGTCCGCCTCCCCTTTTCCGATTATCGGAGAGTAGACTTTATCGCCGTATTTCACATAAGTGACGACGCTTCCGCCCCTCTGGCTCATTCCGTGGACCTCCGAGACTTTTACGTCGTACCCCGCGCCGATAAAGGCGTTTCCGAGGATACGGCTCGCAAGAAGAGTTCCCTGACCGCCGACGCCGACGATCATTATGCTTTTGGTTTCTTTCATTACCGTTCCTCCTTTTCTATTGCGCCGAATTTGCAGACGTTTACGCAAAGTCCGCAGCCGTTGCACTGCGTTTCGTCTATCTTTACGCCGTCGCCGTCGACCGATATCGCGGGGCAGCCGAGTTTCATACACATCTTGCATTTGCGGCATTTATCGGTTATTCTGCAATGTCCCGTATATTTTACGGTCTTCAGAAGTGCGCAGGGGCGCTGGGCGATTATTACCGACGGTTCGTCCGCCGCGACTTCCGCCTTTACGACCCTTTCGAAATTTTCGACGTCGAAAGGATCTGCGACGGTTACTCTGTCTATTCCGACCGCATGACAGAGTTTTTCGAGGTCGACCTGTTTTGTAGCCTCTCCCCTTATCGTTTTGCCCGTCGTCGGGTTATCCTGATGACCTGTCATTCCGGTTATCGAATTATCGAGGATAATTACGGTATTGTTTCCTTTGTTGTATACGATGTCTATAAGCCCCGTTATTCCCGAATGGATAAAGGTCGAATCGCCGATGACCGAAACAAGTTTTTTATTAAACGCGTCGCCTCTTGCCTTTGCCATACCGAGAGCGGCGGAAACAGACGCTCCCATACATACGGTAGTGTCGACCGACTGAAGAGGGGCTGCGGCACCGAGGGTGTAACAGCCGATATCGCCCGAAACGGTAAGTCCGAGTTTTTTGAGGACGT
Source organism: uncultured Eubacteriales bacterium (assembly GCA_934486965.1). Taxonomy (GTDB): domain Bacteria; phylum Bacillota; class Clostridia; order Oscillospirales; family UBA644; genus Geddesella. The sequence goes on along the minus strand of CAKSQP010000034.1, from coordinate 3,386 downwards.
AAAACGTTCCCCTGTGCGGACAGCCGGGACACATAACGGGAGGACGGACGGGGATTTCCTCTTCGGGAGAAACGAATTCGGGGTTTTCAAGACCGAGGACCGCCGTTCTTATCATTGCGGGAGTATATTCGCCGAGGAGCGAAAATTTCTCTTTTCCGACGACTTCAAGCCCGAGAGCGCGGCAATGTTCTTCGATAAACGGATCGAGTTCTTCGACGACGAACACCTTTTTGCATTTTGCGGCAAAGTCCGAAATAAGTTTTTCGGGCATCGGATACGCCATTCCGAGTTTCAGATAATTTACCTTGTCTCCGAGCGCCTCTTTCGCGTACATATACGTTATTCCCGCGGTTATGACGCCGATATCCGCACCGTTGTCCTCAACGCGGTTGAGGTCGGTCTTTTCGGCAAATTCCGTGAGTTTTTTCATTCGCTCTTCGACGATAACGTGCTTTTTTATCGCCATTGCGGGCATCATAACGTTTTTCGGGATACTCTTTTCATACGGCTTTAATGCAATTTCCTCGCGCTCTCCCGTTTCGACCATGCTCTGCGAATGGGAGACCCTTGTCGAAAGTCGGATAAAGACGGGAGTGTCGTATTCTTCGGAAAGCGCAAACGCCCTTTTCGTGAATTCTTTACATTCCTCCGAATCGGACGGCTCGAGCATCATTATTTTTGCGGCTTTCGCGTAGTGGCGGGAATCCTGTTCGTTCTGCGACGAGTGCATTCCGGGGTCGTCCGCGACGCAGAAGACAAGTCCGCCGTTCGCGCCTATGTAACTTACGGTAAAAACGGGGTCTGCCATAACGTTGAGTCCGACGTGCTTACAGCAGGACATCGCCCTGCCGCCCGCTATCGACGAGCCTATCGCCACTTCCGCCGCGACTTTTTCGTTCGGCGCCCATTCGACGTAAATTTCGGGGTAACTTACTATATTTTCGGTGATTTCCGTACTTGGAGTTCCGGGGTAAGACGAAACCACGCGGACGCCCGCTTCATAAGCGCCCCTTGCGACCGCGGCGTTTCCGAGTAAAAGTTTTTTCATATTCCACATACCTTTCTGCGGTTTTTATATCTCGTTCTGACGTGCGACGAGGCTTTCGCCGCAATATTTTTCGCGAAGTTTCGGCTTTTCTATCTTTCCCGTCGGGTTTCTCGGCACGTCTGCGAAAATTATCCTGCGGGGCCGTTTATATTTCGGAAGATCGAGACAGAAATCGTTTATCTCCTCTTCGGTAAGGCTTTCGCCCTCCTTGACTTCGATTATCGCCGCGGCAATTTCCCCGAGACGGCGGTCGGGAAGCCCTATGACGGCAACGTCCTTTACGGCTTCGTGTTTTCTTATAAAATTCTCGATCTGGACGGGATAAAGATTTTCGCCGCCTGTTATGATGACGTCCTTTTTTCTGTCGACAAGGAAGATAAAGCCGTCTTCGTCCGCCATTGCCATATCTCCGGTATAAAGCCAGCCGTCTTTCAAGACGTCGGCTGTCGCCTTTTCGTCTTTATAATAACATTTCATAACGCCCGGACCTTTAACGCAGAGTTCGCCGACTTCGCCCTGCGAAACTTCTTTTCCGTTTTCGTCCCGTATTTCGGCTTGCCACCCGAAGCCCGCTTTTCCTATCGCGCCGACCTTGTCTGTATTACCGAGACCGAGATGGACGCAGCCGGGACCTATCGACTCGGAAAGTCCGTAGTTCGTGTCGTATTCCTGATTTGGGAAAACCTTGAGCCATCTTCTTACAAGGGACGGGGGCACGGGCTGTGCGCCTATATGCATGAGCCGCCACTGAGAAAGAGTAAGGGTCGAAAGGTCGATGTCTCCCCTGTCTATCGCGTCAAGGATATCCTGCGCCCACGGAACGAGAAGCCAGACTATCGTGCATTTTTCGTCCGACGCAGTCTTAAGGATACCGTCGGGTTTCACGCCCTTGTATAAGACCGCTTTGCCGCCCGTCATAAGGCTCCCGAACCAGTGCATTTTCGCGCCTGTGTGATAAAGCGGCGGAATACACAGAAAAACGTCGTCGTGCGTCTGACCGTGGTGGTTCTGCTCGGTGCGCGCCGCATGGATAAGGCTTCTGTGCGCATGGAGGATCGCTTTCGGGAAACCCGTCGTTCCCGACGAAAAGTAAATTGCGGCGTCGTCTTCCTCATCAAGATTTATTTTCGGGGCCTTTGAGGAACAGTAAGCGGTCATACCTTCGTAACCGTCCGCAAAGGTCGGACATTCCTCCCCGACATAAAAAAGGTCTTTGACCTTGGGTATCCTGCCGTATATTTCTTCAATTCTTCCGATGAACTCCGCTCCGAAAACAAGGACCGAAGAATCCGATTTTTCAAGGCAGTATTTTATCTCGCCTGCGGTATATCTGTAATTGAGGGGGACGGCGACGCAGCCCGCTTTGAGTACTCCGAAGTAAACGGGCAGCCATTCAAGCGAATTCATAAGAAGAACGGCGACCTTGTCTCCCTTTTTACAGCCTCTCGTCAAAAGCAGATTTGCAAAGCGGTTGGCGCTTTTTTCAAATTCAAGCCATGTTATTTCCCGTCTCAGCGCCTCTCCGGGTTCGGTCCACATAAGAGGATATTCGCGCCATGTCATCTTTTTTGCCGAAGTGACCTGAGGATTTATTTCGACGAGCGCCGTTTCGTTCGGATACAGTTCGGCGTTTCTGTCGAGCAAGTCGATTATTGTCATTTTTCTTTCTCCGTATCGCGTTTTTTACAGTATATCACAATTCCCGACGGCAGTCAACCGCAAAAATGCGGAAAAACCGCGGTTTAACAAGGTTCCCATAAAGACACCTTTGTTAATCGGGGAGCCAACGGACAGGTGATGCTTATGCGTTGCCTGTCCGTTGGCTTTTTTCGTTATAATCCGGCTGTATTGCCGATATAACGGAAATAAATATCAATTTGCTGTTCGGTGTTTTGCTTGAACCGCTCACGCCGCTCGTGAATGACTATCTTTGAAACGAAGGTGTGCATGATCTCGGGTGTAAGCTCGGTTATGCGCATATACTTTTTAGCGAGACCTATGAACTTATCCACATCGCTTGCCGCCTGCTGCAAATTTTGTATTTGTTTTTCCAACTCCGGCAGCTTGGTTTCTATGTTCTTTTGCTCATCCGTATAGCCGCAGGACAGCATACGGAATTGCTCGTTGTTTATCCTGCCGAGGACATTGTCCTCATACAGCCGCTTGAACAACGCATTAAGCTCTGCCGTTCTTTTAGACAATCTTTCATATTCACGCTGCTTGGCGTTAAGCTCCCGTCGGTTTTCCGAGGAGCTTTTTTTGTTGATGAATTCCGCAAACTGCCGTTCCTTTGTTCTTGCCGTGTAAGTAATACGGCGCAGTTCCTCCAAGAGAATCT
>CAKSQP010000033.1 GCA_934486965.1 uncultured Eubacteriales bacterium | reverse complement strand
GCAAGGCTGACGCCTTGCGAGGCTTTGGACAAAGATACGGGGAATTTTACTGTGAGAAACCAATACTTCCTTATCAGCCCTCAGCCAATGGGAAGAAATATTCCGTCAGGCTTTACGGATATGATTTTTCCTCTGAAAGCGGTTGGCACCTTTCGTATATCTCGGTCGAAAACGGCGATTTTTCGCTTGAAAAAATAATTTCACCCGACGACGGAAGTCTCGGCGACAAACTTCTTATATCCGACCTAACGGGCGACGGAAACGACGAAATTATTGTTTCACAGTCCGTCGGTATGGGCGGAGGAGCGGGCAGTACGACAGCGACGGTCTACCGAATAGAAAACGGCAACCTTCAAGAAATATTCGGCAAAGAAGAGTGTGAAAAGTTTGCCGAAAACGGCATTTCAATAAGAGCCGACGGCTCAGAAACCGTTTTTGAAAACAGCGAAACGGGGCTTTCCGCAACTGTCGGTTTCAGGCTTTCCGAAGACTCTTATGTCGGCAGTTTCTGCGGTTTTGACATCGACGGACAAGGCTCTCTTACAGGAAAACAGGCAATCATTTCCGCCGAAGATACGGGTTATATTTTTTCGGTATGGAAATATGATAAAGATTCACTCAGGCTCTCGTCAATATACTATTCCGAAAATGATTAAAGGTCAGGCAAATGCCTGACCTTTTTTATTCGTTTGTTTTCCCGAAAAAGCCTCTGGCGAGAAGATACGCGCCCGCTAAGATAAAAAGTATCGGAATGAGTATCCACGCTCCGCCGCCGAACGTAAAGAATACGGTCGGGATACCGACAATTTCAAGAGCCGCGCCGACGATTATATCGGTCTTATTCGTCGGACTGCCGTCGGGCGAAAGTCTCATGACCGAGAACATCACGGCGGGAACGACCGAAAAGAGAATTCCCGCGAAAATAAGCAAAGACGCGCTGTTCTGAGTCGGGATATACGCTTCCGACGGATCGTAGGGGTCGTACATGACCGTAGTTTCCGCCCATTTTTCAGGGACGGAAGAAACGCCGACATCGGTTGTTACTGTATAAATTTCGTTTGAAACGTAATATTCGTAAGTAAGGCTGTAAGTCGTGTTCCCGTCGCTGTCGGTCGAATAAACGTCGCTTTTAAGAAAATAGCCGACGGTCTTTTCGTATCCGCTCTTTCCGGCGACAGAAACAAGCCCCGAAATAAGCATACATATTCCGGCGACAAAGCAGATGACCGTCAGGAAACCCGAAATAACTTTCTGTTTCATCATTTATCTTCCCAGAATTTATATTCGCCCATATTTTCGTAAAGCGTTTTGTAACTTTCATACCGCGACCGCGAAATTCTGCCCTCTTCAAGCGCTTTTATCACGGCGCAGTCCTTTGTTTTTATATGGTTGCAGTCGGTAAAGCGGCAGTCCTCCGTAAATTCGGAAAATTCGGGAAAAAAGTCCGCAAGTTCGTTTCGGTTCTTTATTCCGAAAAACGAAAGTTCGAGATTGCCGAAACCGGGGGTGTCCGCGATAAATCCGCCGTTCACGGAAAAGAATTCGACGTGTCTTGTCGTGTGTTTTCCGCGGCGGAGTTTTCTGCTCACGTCGCCGACAGACGACTTGACTTCCGCACCCGCGATTTTTGCCGCCATGTTAAGCAGACTTGATTTTCCGACGCCCGAAAAGCCCGCGAAAGCGGAAACAGAGCCTTTTATTTCGTCGAGCAAAGCCTCTGCGCACTCCTCCCTGTCGGTCGAAGTGAAGATGACTTTGTACGGCGTTTTAGCGTAAATTTCCGAGACCCCGTCCCCTGCCGCAAGATCGTTTTTCGTAAAAACCAGCACGGGTTCTATCCCGAAACGCGCGGCAATGACAGTCATTTTGTCGATATATACAAAGTCGGGTTCGGGGTCTTTAAGGGACGAAACGACAAAAAGTTTATCGATATTTGCGACGGGCGGACGGATAAGCAGGTTTTTCCGAGGGAAAATTTCAACAATCATTCCGTCGGAAACTTCGACAGAGTCGCCGACCGTCGGCACTGCTTTTTCTTTGCGGAAAGTGCCTTTTGCCTTGACTTCGACGGTCGTTTTTCCGTCAGAGACGGTGTAAAGTCCGCCGAGCCCTTTGATTATCGTACCTTTCATCAGCCTTTGCTCACGGTTATCGTTATTTCGGTGCCCGATTCGACTTCCGAAAGTCCCTCGATACTCTGGGAAATTACCGTACCTGCGGCGACGTCGGAATTTGCCTCTTCGACAACTATGACGACAAGTCCCTGCTTTTCAAGTTCGCGCTTGGCTGTCGCAAGGTTCTTGCCCTCTATATCGGGAACTTTTACTATCTTTTCGTCCGCGCTTTCAACGCTTATATATACTTTTACCGTGCTTCCCGCGGCGACCGACATTCCGACTTCGGGAGATGTTTTTATTACACAGCCCGTTTCGACGGTCGAATTGAATTCGGTCACGACCTCGGTCTTGAGGTCCGCCTGTTTGAGTTCAAGGAGCGCGATATCCTGTTTTTTATTATAGACGTTAGGCACCGAAACGGTCTTCGTTCCGAGGCTTACGGTCACGGTTATCTGCTTGCCCGTCTCGTAGGTTCCTACGGTCGGATCCTGCGAAATTATATATCCCGCCTCGACCGCAGAGTCGTACTGCGGATTTGCCTCGACTATTTTGAAATCGGCGTTGAGTTTTTGGTCGGCTTTTACTTCGTCGATAGACCGTCCGACAAGCGTCGGGACGTCGACAAGAGACGAATTGAAGCCCGAAACCACCGCATACATTCCCCAAAGTCCGAGCAGGACAAGGATAAAAGCAAGGGAAACTCCCGATACGGACGCAATAAGTCTGTTTTTAAGGAGCGTATTTTTGATTGCGAAGAGTCCTCTTTTTTTCGCGGTTTTCTTCTTTGCCCCGTCTTTTATCGCGGGAATTATCTGAGTCGGACTTTTCGAAAGTTCGGCAGGGTCGGGATAGTTGAAAACATAGGGGAAAACGACATTGTTATCGTTTATGAAAGCGATGAGGTCCTTGCGCATTTCCTTTGCGGAGGAATAACGGTCGTCGGGATCTTTCTGCATCGCCTTGAGAATTATCTGCTCAAGTCCGAGCGGGAGCGACGGACGGAGTTCGGTCGGTCTCACCGGCAGTTCCCTGACCTGTTTTAAGGCTACCGCAACGGCGCTGTCGCCGTCAAAAGGAAGTTTACCCGTCAGCATTTCATAAAAGATTATACCGAGCGAATAAAGGTCGCTGCGGCAGTCGACGGGAAGACCTTTTGCCTGTTCGGGGCTTATATAGTGAACCGTTCCGATAGCCTTGTCGGTTATCGTCGCGGTGTCGTAATTTACGAAACTTGCTATTCCGAAGTCGGTAACTTTGACCGTTCCGTCCTCAAGAACCATTATATTCTGCGGTTTTACGTCGCGGTGGACTATCCCCTTGTCGTGCGCGTGTTTGAGTGCGCCGAGGATCTGTCCGCCGTAGGAAATTGCCTCGGAAACGTTGAGCGGCGCTTTTTCGTCGATAATTTCCTTAAGGGTCTTTCCGTCTATCAGTTCCATAACTATATAGTTATATTCGCCCGTAAAGGAAACGTCGGTGACCTCGACTATATTTTTATTCGAGAGTATGCCTATCGCCTTTGACTCGTTCTGAAATTTCTTTCTGAACTTGAAATCTTTGGCGAATTCTTCTTTGAGTATTTTAACGGCTACATATTTTTCCTCGGCTTCGTCCCATGCTTTATAGACGGTTGCCATTCCGCCCTCGCCGACTATCGACTCAATCTGATATCTGTCGTCGAGAAGCGTTCCCAAAAATCTGTCCATACGCGCCTCCTCAGTTTTCTTTTCCGTAAAGAACTACCGTAACGTTGTCTTTTCCGCCGACGCCGTTCGCAAGTTCTATAAGCTGATCGCAGCATTCCTCGCCGACGCCGTAAAGAGAAAGCGTTTCGGCAATGCTTTCGGCAGGAACATAAGTCGAAAGCCCGTCGCTGCAGATAAGGATAATATCGTCGGGCAAAAGATCGAGGGTATCGACGTCGCCCTCCGTTTTTTCGGGAACTCCGACAGCCTTGGTTATCACGTTTTTAAGCGGGTGACCGACGGCTTCGTTTTCCTCTATCTCGCCCCTGTCCAGAAGTTCCTGAACGACCGAATGGTCCTTTGTCACCTGAGAAAGAGCGCCGTTTCTGAAAAGGTAAAGGCGGCTGTCGCCGACATGGCAGACGGTCGCTTTATTTTCCCTGACCCAGAAAACGACTATCGTTGAACCCATGCCCTTATATTCTTCGTTCTTTAACGACTGCGAAAAGACGACGCCGTTTGCTTTCGCGACGGCTTCTTTAAGCATCGGTTCGGCGTTTTCGGGAATTCCGAAATCGGAACAGTATTCCTCGATACAGTCGGCGGCGGCAAAGCAGGCGAGTTGACCTGCGACCTTTCCTCCGGCGTGTCCGCCCATTCCGTCGCACAAAACGGCGAATGCGGTGTTTTCATCAAGACTTTTTACCGTGTAACTGTCCTGATTTGAGTCCCTTACGAGTCCTATATCGGTTTTTCCGACAATTCTCATAACCCGTTTCCTTTCTCTTCTTCTTTTTTATGCCTTAACTGTCCGCAGGAGGCGTTTATTTCGCCTCCGAGAGTACGGCGGACCGTGGTGTTTATATTTTTGGCGCAAAGCCTCTTGCAGAACGCGTCGACGGTATGTCTGTCGCTCGGCAACAGCCCTCTTTCGCTTACATAATTTACGGGAATAAGGTTTACATGACAAAGCATTCCGTGCAGTAAAGACGCAAGTTCGTCGGCGCACGCGGGGCTGTCGTTTACCCCTTTTATAAGGGTATATTCAAAGGAAATACGCCGTCCCGTGACCGAAATATAATATCTGCACGCGTCAATGAGTTCCGCAACCTTGTATTTATGATTTACGGGCATTATCCTGTCGCGGATACCGTCGTTCGGCGCATGGAGGGAAACAGACAGCGTTATCTGGAAATCCTTTTCGGCAAGTTCCTTTATTTTATCGACAAGTCCGCAGGTCGAAACGGAAATATGCCGTTGCCCGATATTCATTCCCGCAGGATCATTGACGTTTTCGAGAAAACGCACCAGATTGTCAAAGTTGTCGAGAGGTTCGCCGACGCCCATGATAACGATATTCGAAACTTTGTCGTTTTTATTAACGAACGCGACCTGCATGAGCATTTCGCCCGCAGTAAGGTCCCTTACTTTGCCTTTTAAGGTGCTTGCGCAGAATTTACAGCCCATTCGGCACCCGACCTGAGAAGAGATGCAGACGGAATTTCCGTGTTTATAGCGCATCAGGACGGTTTCTATATAGTTGCCGTCAGAAAGTCTGAAAAGATATTTCACCGTTCCGTCGCTGTCGCAGAGTTTTTCGGAGACTTCGACCGAAGAAAACGCGTAAGGACGCAGTTTTTCTTTAAGATTTTTGCCGATATCTGTCATCTCGTCGAGGTTTTTACCTGCGGCGAAATTCGAAAAAAGCTGTTTTGCCCTGTAAGACGGTTCGCCGAGTTCCTTTATGAAACAGGTCAGTTCTTCAAGGGTGAGCGACGCAAGATCGACTGCCAAAAAATTACCTTCTTTCGGTTAGTTGCAGACGAGACCTTTTTTATCGCGCAGTCCGCGCAGAAACGACTCGTCGTCCATTCTTCTTTTGCCCTCGGGAGCAATTTCGCAAAGCCTTATCTCCCCGTCGGAGGTTTTTACTATGAGTTTGTCTTCCGAAACGACGTCTCCGGGTCTTCCCGAAAAATCGCCGTGTTCCCTTGCCGCACCGTAGACTTTGACAATGCTTCCCGAAATAGTGGTGAATGCCGTCGGAACGGGGGAAAACGCCCTTATCTTATTGTAAATTTCTTCGGTAGTTGCAGAGAAATCAAGTCTCCGCATTTCCTTATCTATAAGGGAGGCGTAGCAACTTTCGCCCGTCTGTTTTTCGGGTTTTATCTCCCCTTTTTCAAGCCCCGCAAGGGTCTTTATAAGGTTTTCGGCGCCCGCCGCCGCCATTTTATCGTGGAGCGTTTCGAAATTGTCGTCGTCGGTTATCTCAACTTCCGTTTTTAAGAGCATATCGCCCGTGTCAAGTCCCTCGTCCATAAGCATTGAGGTTATCCCCGTCACCTTTTCGCCGTTTAAGAGGGCAAACTGGATAGGCGCCGCACCTCTGTATTTCGGCAGGAGAGAACCGTGGATATTCACACAGCCGTATTTCGGGAAATCAAGCACGTATTTCGGCAATATTTTCCCGTAAGCCACGACGACGATACAGTCGGGATTTGTTTTTTCAAGGAACGGCATAAGTTCGCCGTTCTTTATTTTTTCGGGAGTTTCGACCTCTATATTTTTTTCGACGGCAAGTTTTTTTACCGCGGTCGGTATAAGTTTACTGCTTCTTTTATGCGGCTTGTCGGGCTGGGAAACAACGCCGACGACCTCATTATCCGACTCCAGAAGTCTTTCAAGGCAGACAGCCGCAAAGTCGGGCGAACCCATAAAAACTACTCTCATTCCGCCTCAAGCTCGCTCTCATCTATATATTCGGTGACGTGTTCTCTGAAAAGGATACCGTTCAGGTGGTCTATTTCGTGGCAGAAGCAGACCGCGGTCCTGCCCTCTCTCGTAAGTTCGAAAAAGTTGCCCTTGATATCCTGCGCCCTGACGGTGACTTTCGCGGGTCTTACCGTTCTTCCCCATACTCCGGGGATAGAAAGACAGCCTTCGATATATTCCTGCGTTCCCTCGGTCTTTATTATTTCGGGGTTTACCAAAATAAGCACCGTTTCATCGTCGTCGTCAAGGACCGCGACAACGCGGCGGACAACTCCGACCTGAGGAGCGGCAAGCCCCGCACCGCTCGCGTCGATAAGCGTATCGGTAAGGTCTTCCGCCAGAATCTCAAGTTTCTTATCGAATTTTTCGACGGGGCGGCAAACTTTCGAAAGGGATTCGTACCCCTCTTTTACTATTCTTCTGAGTCCCATAAAATCACCTATAAAATCGTCAGCGGGTTCATATCGACGGTAACGCCGACGTCTTTGTTTTCTTTATTTTTGATAAAACCGTCGTAGACTTCCGAGATGAGCGCGCGCGTTTTTTTATCGTCGCGGCATTTTATAAGTATCCTCACCCGACTTTTTCCGTCGACAAGAGGAACGGCTGTCGCTCTAGGTTTTATTATACTCATTTTTATTGCGGAATTTTCTTCTTTTTCAAGAAGAGACGCGGTATTTTCAATAAATCTGTCCGCCGCCGCAAAAGCGTTATCTTCGCCGACTGCCGTAAAGACAGCCTGACAGATATCGCAGAAAGGCGGATATAACAGCGACCTGCGGAGTTTTATCTGATCTTCGTAAAAGCCCGTATAATCCTGTTCGTAAGCGAATTTCAGGACCTCGTGCGCGGGCGAATAGGTCTGAACGACCGCCCTGCCCTGCTTTTCGGCTCTTCCCGCTCTTCCCGTGACCTGCGTTATAAGGGAAAAAGTCCTTTCATAGGCTCTGAAATCGGAGGAATACAGAAGCCCGTCCGCGTTTAACACCCCGACAAGGGTAACGTTCGGGAAATCGAGCCCTTTCGTTATCATCTGGGTGCCGAGAAGAACGTCGTATTCGCCCGAACCGAATGCCGTTAAAATTTCGTCTCTGCCGTTTTTGCCCGAAATGCTGTCGGCGTCCATTCGCAGAAGTTTTATTTCGGGGAAGAGTTTCTTTATCTGTTCTTCGACCTTCTGAGTTCCCGTTCCGCTGTAACGCAGCGTTTCCGTTCCGCAGTCGCGGCAGGAGGTCGGCGCTTTTTCGGTATGGTTGCAGTAGTGGCAGTGAAGAAGTCCGTCGCTCGCGTGGAAATTCAGCGCTATCCCGCAGTTCGGACAGCGGTATACATATTTGCATTTCGGACACGCGATATACGAACTGTGTCCCCGCCTGTTCATAAATAAAATGGTCTGTTCGCCGCGGCGAAGATTTTCGTCCATCTCTTTTGCAAGCGTCCGGCTTATCGAAAGAGTGTTTCCCGCATACATCTCGTTTCCGAGATCGACGGTTATGACTTTCGGCAGCGGCTGCAGATTATAGCGTTTTGTAAGAGAAGAAAACCCGATAATTCCGTTCTGCGCCTTGTAAAAACTTTCAAAGGACGGCGTTGCGGAGGCAAGCAGCAAAAGCGCCTTTTCGTTTGCCGCGCGGTACGCCGCAATTTCCCTCGCATGGTATTTCGGGGTCATTTCCGACTTGTAGGTATGCTCCTGTTCCTCGTCGATTATTATGATACCGAGGTTTTTTACGGGAGCAAAGACCGCGGAGCGGGTGCCGATAACGACCGTCGCCTCTCCCCTTTGAATTCTTTCCCATTCGTCGCTTTTTTCGCCTTTGGAAAGTCCGCTGTGCAGAAGTGCGACTTTCTTTCCGTAATAGGAGCAGAAACGGTTTACCACCTGAAAGGTAAGAGAAATTTCGGGAAGAAGAAGCAGGGCGCTTTTTCCTTCGGCAAGCACCTTGTCGATAAGAGAAAGGAAAACGTGCGTTTTTCCGCTGCCCGTAACGCCGTAGAGAAGATGACATCTGCCGGTGCCGAGGTTTGCGGAAATTTCGTCAAACGCCTTTTGCTGTTCGGCGTTGAGCGCGTTTTTTTCGGGCGGAGTATTTATCGCGTTCCGAAGAGACTGCGGAGTTCTCATTCTCTGCCGCATCGAAATTTTTATAACGCCGTTTTTTTCGAGCGTCGAAATCACCGAACGGGAGACCGAGGTCTCGAAAACAAGTTCTTCAAGGCTTTTTTCGCCCGAACCGAGTGCGGAAACGACCTTTTTCTGTTTATCGCTTTTAACTTTTTTTTCGTCGAAACCGTCCGCCAGAGCCGCATATTTATCAAAGACCGGAGTGCTTCCCGTCCCCGAAAAAGACGGGGTCAGAAGCCTGAACGCGTCAAAAAGCGAACAGAAATAGCGGTTTTTTATATAGAGCGCAAGTTTTACGCCCTTCTCGCCGACAGAAAACGGATAAACCGAGGAAAGCGCTTTCACGCCCTCTTTTTCTCCGTCTTCGAAAACCGAAAGGACCACGCCGTCGCAGGTCTTATTGCCTTTCCCGAACGGAACTTTTACAAGACTTCCGACTTCGGCAAAGGCGTTTGACGGGACTTCGTAGGTATACGGTTTATCGGCGATATAAACGGTCTTTACCGCGACAGTGACGAATTTTTTCATGGTTTACGTTAAATGTTTTCCTCTTCGTAGGGAAGTTCTCTGAAACTGCATTTGCCGTCGGCAAAGGATTTTACCGCAAGAGTAATGGGCTTTCCGTCAAGGGGTTCGCCGCTTTTTTCAGCCTCTTCCGCAAGTTCTCTTGCCTTCTGGGCAACCGCGATAACAAGGGAATATCTGCATTTATTGTCGCCTTTTACCAATTCGCCGACACTGGGGTATAACATCATAATAATTATCTCCTTATATATAAATTTATTTGTAATGCTTTTTGATTATTTCGGAAAGATCTTCGACGGCTTTGTCAAAATCGTCGTTGACGACGACATATTTATATTCCTTTGCCGCTTCGAGTTCTCTTGCCGCTTCTCCGAGACGTTTTGTGAGTTGTTCCTCGCTCTCCGTTCCCCGTCCGCGAATCCTGCGTTCGAGTTCCTCTTTCGAGGGGGGAGAAATAAAGACTGTCACGGCGTCGGGGAATTTCTTTACCGCCTGTCTCATTCCGTTGACGTCTATTTCGAGAATTACGAGTTTCCCGTCGTCAAGAGCCTTCTTAACGGGTTCGGCGGGCGTTCCGTAACAGGTACCGCAAAAGATATTATGCTCTAAAAGTCCGTCGTTTTTCAGTATGTCGTCGAACTTTTCGCGGGTTATGTAGTGATAGTTCACGCCGTCCTTTTCGCCGGGTCGCGGGTCTCTTGTCGTGACCGATACCGAAAAGAAAAGGTCGTCGGGAGAATATTTCTTTAAGACCTCGGCAAGGACCGTGCCCTTTCCGACGCCCGAGGGGCCCGACAGGACAAGCAAAGCGCCTTTACTCATCGTCTTCGTCCTCCAGAATATCGTCCTCGTCGTCCTCTCTGTTACTGCGTATTCTGTTTGCTATCGTTTCCGCCTGAACCGCAGAAAGGATTATATGGTCGCTGTCGGTTATGATAACGGCTCTCGTCCGTCTTCCGTAAGTCGCGTCGATAAGGGTGCCTTTGTCGCGCGCGTCCTGAATAATTCTCTTTATCGGGGAAGAATCGGGGCTGACGACGGCGACAAGCCGACTTGCCACAACGACGTTTCCGAAGCCTATGCTTATAAGTTTCATCTTTTTACCTCTATTCGATATTCTGTATCTGCTCGCGTATCTTTTCTATGCAGTTTTTGACTTCGATAACGTGCATGGTAACGTCCATGTCTCCTATTTTCGAAGAAATGGTGTTGGTCTCCCTGTTCATTTCCTGAATTACGTAATCGACCTTTTTGCCGATGGACTCCGCCTCTTTTTTTGTCATTGCGTCCGAAAAGATATTGTGCAGGTTCTGCGTGTGGGACGCAAGTCTTACGAGTTCTTCGTCGATAGCGGTCTTGTCCGCCATAATGGCGACTTCGGTAAGAACTCTCTGTTCGTCGGGCGTCGCCCCTCCGAGAAGTTCGGAGATTTTCGCTTCGAGTTTGGCTTTGTATTCAGCCATGAGTTCGCCCGAACGGTTTTCGATATACTTTACATGTTCTTCGATCTCGCCGCACTTTTCGATGATATTGTTTACGAGGAAAGCGCCCTCTCTTTCCCTTTGGGCAAAGAACGCCGACAGAGCCTCGTCCACGGTCTCCTTAACCGCCGCCCAGACTTCGTCCGTGTCGGGGTCTTCCCTGTCTCTTTGCAGGACGTCCGGAAAACGCAGGACGGAAGTCGCCGTGAGATCGTCCGTGAGTCCGTATTTTTCAGCCGCCGCTCTCAGCGTCTTAATGTATGCCGCAAGCAACCCGTCGTCGGTTTTAAGAGCCGGCACGGGAGCGTTTTCGGTCCTGTCGATATTGACCGAAACTTCGATTTTGCCGCGGTGAATGTTTTTTTGCAGATAACCGCGGAGAATATCCTCGATCTGCATATAGGAACGTGGAATTCTTATAAACGTTTCGCAATACCGATGGTTTACGGACTTCAGTTCAACGGTAATGTCTCTGTCTCCGATTATTTTACGGGCGCGTCCGTAGCCCGTCATGCTTCTTATCATTCTGATCCTCCGAAGATAGGTGCTTTTGCGGCACCTACCCCATTTTATATACTTATACTATTATATTATACTGTTTTATTGACAACCTGTCAAGGCGCAAAGCCAAACTATAAAAGACGCAACTGTAAAATTTGTGTGAACTCAGAAAAACCGCTTGACAAGCCCCGAAAAGCATGATATAATATTCAAGCAAATTCCGATACGCAAGAGTGGCGGAACCGGCAGACGCGCACGTTTGAGGGGCGTGTGATTAATTTCGTGGGAGTTCAAGTCTCCTCTCTTGCACCAAAAATCGACAGATATCATAAGATATCTGTCGATTTTTACTTTTTCACTCTTCACTATTCACTCTTCACTTATTTTCGGTACATTTAAGTGAAGAAATAAGCAACAGTGAAAAGCGAACAGATTTCATTTATATTATAACAACATAAAAAAAGGAGCCTTACGGCTCCCTTTTTTAATGAATTTTTTTAATAAACGCTCTTTATAACGTCGTCTTTTTTGACGGTTTCATAGCCTTTTTTGAGTTCCGCATATTTTTCGTTATATTTGGTTCCCTTGACCTGACTTTCGGCGGCATAGTGCCAGAAAGCGTCTCCGTCGCTTACATAGTAAAGGATATAAGTTCCCTTGGTGTCGGAAGTCGTATCTTCGACGATGCCTTCGTCTCCCGCTTTTCTGCCGTCGGTAAAGATCCAATCGTTGACTGCGTCGGCAGTGTAGCCCTTGGTGATATTTTCGACAAGTCCGCCGTTTGCGGAAGTCGAATTATATTCTTTTACAAGCGCTTCGAAATCGGCTTCGGTCTTTCCGGAAGCGTTCCATTTATCGGTAGCCGCTTTGATGGTGTCTGCCGCGGTGTCTCCCGTAGACGAAAGGAAGAGCATACGGACGTTTGCAAGTTTGTAATCCTTAAGAGCGCAGTTTACATAGAAATAAACGGTGTAGTTTGCAGAGGAAGAATTGTCGATAACGGTAGTGTCGCCTGTTTTTCTTCCGTCGGTCATAAACCATGTTGCAACGTCGCTCGAAAGGGTCGATGCGGTAGAGCCCGAAGTGAGCGAATAGTCGGAAGTTCCCGCCTTTTCATACTCTTCTTTCTTTTCGTCGGTCAGAAGATCCCATGCAAGGGTCTTGAAGGTTTCTTCGTCGACAGCCTTTGCCGCGAATTCGTCAGCCTTTGTTTTTGCTTCGGTCTTCGACGCGTCGTCGCTTGCGGTATAAGCAAAGGTTACGGAGCGGTAGTCGACCGAGTAATAAGTAGACTTATTGTCGTTGAAATACTTTGTAATTTCGTCTTCGGACGCTTCTATCTCGTCGGAAATTTTGTTTCCGTACTGGGTGGCGATAAGGGACTTTTCAAAGAAAGTCTTGAATCTGTTCCATGTAACGCCCTTGCCGTAAGCCGCGGAAAGATAAGTGTCGAGATCGACACTGCTGGTTTTCGCATAACTTTCGAAAACGGTCTTATACTGGTCGAGAGTCGTCTGAATTTCTTCGTTATCGGGAGTAAAGCCCGCTTTTACGCTTTCGGAATAAAGAACATAGGTCTGTTCGATATTCGAAACGGCGCTCTCGGCAAAATAGTCAGCCCATGTTTTCGAAGAATCGAAAGAGCAGGTCTGGGAAGCAAGGGACTTCGAGGTATCTATCCCGAGATAGGAAAGAAGTCCCGACTGTTCGTAGGTATTGATGAAATAATTGACCTGCGTGTTGTAATAATATGAAAATTCCGCCTTGGAGACGCTGTTTTCACCTACCGTAAGAGCGACGGTCCCGTCGATCGCGGCGTCGGAATTTCTCCAGATAGCCCACCCGAACGCGCCGACTACGACAAGAGCGGCAACGATAACGG
>CAKSQP010000032.1 GCA_934486965.1 uncultured Eubacteriales bacterium | reverse complement strand
TAAGCCGATTTGAAAGCGCCTTTGCCTGTGGTTCTCGGAGTGAACCAGGTGCAGGGCCATGTCGGATTAGTTCTTTCCATAAGAGTATGGGAAACTTCGTCGGGAAGATTTACCGTCCAGCCTTCGGCGATCTGCAAAACAGGTCCGAGACCTTTTACAAGGTTAAGTCTTATCATTGTTGCGGGCATCTCGGCACGGGTCGTAAAGGAACTCGAGAACCCGCCGCCGCGGAAGTTATCAAAGCCTGCTTCGCACCATACGGTAGCGTCGGTCATCTTCTTGATATCTTCGTCGGTAACTTCCCACCACTTCTTCATAAGGTGGTTGCCGTCCTTATCGGTTGCTTCGCCGCAGGCGTCGAGGCAGGCTGCACCTGAATTGAGAAGGTGGATAACACCGCCGTTTTCTTTTGCAACGCCCTCAAATTCATAGCCCGTTACTCTCTTGGTCGCTTCGGGAGACCAGTATGTACGAACGTCGGCGAATATCTGTGCTCTTCCTGTAAGCAACTTCATAAAGAGCATTCCGAGACCGTTAAGGATATCGTTTTCGGTTGCAAGGATATAAGGTTCTCTTGCTCCGTTGTGGTCGAAAGTAGAGTTGAGAAGCGCTTCGGGATAGTCGCAGTTCGGCCAGTGGTCTGTCCACTGTCTCTGTCCCTGGAAACCTGCGGCAATGGCGTTATGTCCGACCATTTCTTCTTCAAAGCCTTCGGGAAGATCGGGATTTCCGTTCATAAGGTCTTTGATTATGCAGTACATCTTGATGATGAATTCCCACTGCTTATCTTTCTGCTCTCTGTTGAAACGAACAAAGTCGGGGTTGTCGTCTCTTCCCTCTTTGCAGTGCTCTTTCGCCCATTTAAGAGCCTTTTCATACTCTTCTTTGTTATAGATGCCCTCTTCCATACGGCGGAGAATTTCGACTTCGTCGATAGACTCGACTCTCATTCCGAGATAATCTTCGATGAATGCCTGATCCATTATGGAACCGCCGATACCCATGGTTACGGAACCTATCTGGAGGTAGGATTTTCCTCTCATGGTTGCGGCAGCAACAGCGGCTCTTCCGAAACGGAGAAGTTTTTCCTTTACGTCGTCGGGGATATTCGTAACGTCGTTTATATCCTGAACTTCGTGTCCGTAGATACCGAATGCGGGAAGACCTTTCTGCGCGTGAGTTGCAAGAACAGACGCAAGGTAAACGGCACCGGGTCTTTCGGTTCCGTTAAAGCCCCAGACAGCCTTAATGGTATGGGGGTCCATATCCATGGTTTCGGAGCCGTAGCACCAGCAGGGAGTTACGGTAAGGGTTATATCAACGCCTTCTCTGCGGAATTTATCCGCACATGCGGCGGACTCGGGAACTCTTCCGATAGTGCTGTCCGCAATGATGACTTTTACGGGTTCGCCGTTCGTATATGTAAGGTTTTCCTCGAAAAGTTTCTTTGCCGCAAGAGCCATTCCCATGGTCTGGTCTTCAAGGCTTTCGCGGAGTTTCATCGGTCCGCGGCGTCCGTCGATTGTCGGTCTTATTCCGATTACGGGCATGTGACCGCAGTATCTTGATCTTTTTTCTGACATTGTCTGTCCTCCTTATTTATTATTTTTCTTTTTTATGTATCGGCTGTATAAGTCTTTTCTTCTTTCTTTCGTTATAAGAAGAGACTGTTCGAGCCGCCATTTTTTTATGTTTGCTTCATGACCGCTCAGCAAAACGTCGGGCACTTTAAGCCCGTCGAATTCTGCAGGTCTTGTGTATTGAGGATATTCCAGAAGCCCGCTTGCAATGCTCTCGTCTTCGTAACATTCGCTCGCGGAAAGCACCCCGTCGACCATTCGCGAAACGCAGTCGACAAAAACCATTGCTCCGAGTTCGCCTCCCGAAAGGACGTAATCCCCTATCGAGATCTCCTCGTCGACAACGGAGTCGAGCGCTCTCTGGTCAATTCCCTCATAATGACCGCACAGAAGCGTAATATTTTCTTTTTTAAGAAATTTTTTCGCTCTGTTCTGAGTAAGTTTTTTACCTTTCGGAGAAAGATATATGCAGTAAGTATCGGGGACTTCCGCTTTGATTGTCTCAAAACACTCTATGACAGGCTTTGCCTGCATTACCATTCCCATACCCCCGCCGTACGGATAGTCGTCGATATGACGGTGCTTATTATCCGAAAAATCGCGTATATCGTGGCATTTAACGGTAATAAGTCCAGCCTTGCGCGCTCTGCCGATAATGCTCGACATCAGAAACGCGTCGACTTCCGTCGGAAAAAGCGTCATTATATCAAATCTCATAAATCGAAAAGTCCCTCAAGCGGTCTGATCTTCATTGTTTTGCCTTTGATATCGGTAGAAACGATACAGTCCTTTATCGCCGGAATATAACGTTTTACGGTTTTTCCGTCCTCGGTTCTTTCGGCAAGTTCGTATACGTCGTTTGCTCCGGGCTGTAAAACGTCCGATATTTCGCCGTAGAATTTTCCCGTATCCGCATCGTACACCGAAATTCCGATAAGGTCCGAAATAAAATATTCGCCCTCGTCAAGAGAAAAAGTGTCACGCGGAACAGAGATTATACGGTTGCGGAATTTTTCGGCGGCTTCGGGAGTATCGACGCCGTGAAGTCTGAAAAGTATATTGTCGCCGTGAAGTCTTGCAGCGTCGACCGCATAAGGATTTCCGTCAATAAAAAGCTCTTTGACTTCAAGCAGGCTTTCAATATCAGAAGTCCATAAAACCGCTTTAATATCGCCCTTTATTCCGTGGGTATTAACGATTTTTCCTGTTTCTATCAAATCCATAAGCGTTCCGATGAATATAAAACCGAGCGTCAGCCGGAAAAACCGGACAACGCTCCGTTATTATAAAATATCTATATTTATCTTTTTGCCTTCCCTGTAAGCGGCAGCCTTGACGATACAGCGCAAAGCCTTTGCGACTTTACCCTGTTTTCCGATAACAAAGCCTTTGTCGTCTTCCGCAACAGTCACGTTGTAGACCGTTACATCGTCGCGCATTTCGCCCTCTTCCACCTTAACGGCGTCAGGGTTTTTGACCATGTGTTTAACAATATAAAGAATAAGATCTTCCATAATTTTTGCCTTTCGTGTGCAAAGCTCCATATTCAGCTTGGAAAGGCAAACCTTTCCAAGCCGTCGGAAACTTTAACAATTAGAGAATTCCGCTGTCTTTGAAAAGTCTTTTAACGACATCGGTGGGCTGAGCGCCGTTCTTGAGCCAGGTCTTTGCCTTTTCGCCGTCGATATTAACAGCCGCAGGCTCGGTGAGAGGATTATAGGTGCCTATCTCCTCGATGAATCTTCCGTCTCTGGGATAACGGGAATCCGCTACTACAACACGGTAGAAGGGAGCCTTTTTCGAACCCATTCTGCGCAATCTGATTTTTACTGCCATTTTGTTCACCTCTTAAATTTTTCTTTTATATAAAACGGCTTTCCGCCGTCTCATAGCGATTATTTTTTCTTTTTCTTCTTGGTTTTCTTTTTGGAAAAGCCGCCGAATCCCGGAACTCTCTTCATCATCGTTTTCATCTGTTCGAACGATTTGAGGAGACGGTTCACGTCCTCGACTTTAAGTCCGCAGCCCGCCGCGATCCTCTTTTTGCGGGAAGCGTTGATGATCTCGGGGTTTTCCCTTTCGGCGGGAGTCATCGAAAGAATTACCGCCTCTGTTCGGTCTATCTGTTTTTCGTTTATTTCAGCACCTTTAAGAGCCTGTTTGTTTACTCCCGGCATCATTCCCATTATCTGGTCGAGAGGCCCCATATTTTTAAGTTGCTGCATATTGTCGAGAAAATCATTGAGATCCATTTTGTTCTTTCTGATCTTCTCTTCAAGTTCAAGCGCTTTTTTCTCGTCGAAGGATTTTTCCGCCTTTTCTATAAGGGAAAGAACATCTCCCATTCCGAGAATTCTCGAAGCCATTCTGTCGGGGTGGAAAGGTTCGAGATCTCCGAGTTTTTCGCCCGTACCCATAAACTTTATCGGCTTTCCCGTAACATATTTAACGGAAAGCGCCGCGCCGCCTCGCGTATCGCCGTCGGTCTTTGTAAGAAGAACGCCTGTTATATCAAGTTCTTCGTCAAAACTCTTCGCGACGTTTACGGCGTCCTGACCCGTCATTGCGTCGACGGTAAGAATGATTTCTCTCGGTTCGACAGCCGCTTTTATATCCTTGAGTTCCGCCATCAGAGCCTCGTCGATATGCAGACGACCCGCCGTATCGAGAAATACCATGTCATAGCCGTGGTCTTTTGCGTGGTTTACCGCTTTTTTTGCGATCGTAACAGCGTCGGTGCCTTCGGGCATCGTAAAGACGGGAACTCCTGCTTTTTCGCCCATTACCTGCAACTGCAAAACAGCCGCGGGACGGTAGATATCGCACGCCGCAAGAAGCGGACGTTTACCCATATTCTTAAAATAGAGAGCAAGTTTTGCACAATGAGTGGTTTTACCCGCACCCTGAAGACCGCAAAGCATAACGACGGTCGGAGGTTTTGACGCAAAGCGTATCTTATCGTTTTCGCCGCCCATAAACGAGGTGAGTTCTTCATTTACGATTTTAATGACCTGCTGCGCGGGGGTAAGGCTTTCGAGGACGTCCGCCCCCGTCGCTCTTTCCGAGACCTGCGCGACAAAGTCTTTTGCGACCTTGAAGTTTACGTCGGCGGAAAGGAGCGCCATACGTATTTCACGCATTACTTCCTTTACGTCCGCTTCGGAAAGTTTGCCGCGGCTTTTCAGTTTTCTGAATATATTTCCGAGTTTTTCGGAAAGGCTGTCAAAAGCCATTTCAAAAATCTCCTTCAGTCTTTGAGTATTGAGTCGAAATCTGCGAGAATAGCCGTCAGATCCTTTATGATCTCGGCGGGAAGATATTTCCGCTGGGCATAATCTTTTATTTCCTTTAGAGATTCGGACGCTCGCCTTATTTTATCGTTCGTATCGGTCGTTTTCGCAACGACCCCGAGTTGTTCTTCCATATTCAGAAGAAGTTTCTCGCCTCTTTTGATATTATCCCAGACGCCCTGTCTCGTGATCCCCGTCTGTTCCGAGATCTCCGATAAAGAGAGGTCGTCCTGAAAATAGAGGTCCATGGCGGCAAACTGTTTTTCGGTAAGTACTTTACCGTAGCAGTCAAGAAGCAGAGCCATTTTAACTCTGTCGGTCCCCGACGAGGTATCGACCTTTGCCATACATTTCCCCCATTTCCTTTCTGATGCACTGTAAAGTAAAACATCTTTACAGCATATCTATTATACCATAAAATACGGGTTTGTCAAGGGCTTTCGGCAAAAAAATCCTATTTTGTCAAAAATAACGCAGAGACATATACTGTTAGTGCAATGTCCCATACAAAATGCGAAAGGAGAAAAAACGCACAAATGCCAGACAGAAACAATAATTGCCGTCAGAACGATCTTCGCGAATCCGTTTGCATTGACGCAAAAAGAGTATATGACTGCTGTAAGGACCGCGACTGCGTTTCCGACGCGCGTGTATATTTCAACGCCGAAGACCAGTCCGTTCTCGACTCGTCAATTTCGTTAAAGCCCATTTCCGCGGAAATAATTTTCACTTATATCGATGTGGAGCCTCTCCAGTTCAACAAGGGATTTTATACGGTCGACGCGCGGATATTCATTAAAAGCAGTTACGACGCCTACACCGGACTCAACCGTCCCACAAGAATAGAGGGACTTACCGTATTCGATAAAAGAGCCATTCTTTTCGGCAGTGAAGGCAACGCCAAAACATATTCGTCCCTTTATATGGAAAATTCTTACGACATACCTCTGCCGGTCGGAAGCAATATGCCCATTGCCGCAGTCGAAGTTCTCGATCCGATACTTTTATCGACAAAGATCGGAGACTGCTGCGATTGCTGCGGCTGCTGCGCCTGCGACGTAAATAATCTGCCGGGAAACATTCTGACAAGTTTCAACGGGCTTGTCGACGTCGGCGGTTCAAAGAGGCTTTATGCAACGTTCGGTATCTTCTCGATAATAAGAATTATGCGCCATGTCCAGATAATCGTCCCCTCTTACGACTTCTGCATTCCCGAAAAAGAATGCTGCGGTCCGTCCGAAGACGATCCCTGCAACCTCTTCTATAAGATGTGCTTCCCCGTCGAAGAATTCTTCCCGCCGAAGCTTGCCGATTTCGACAACTGCAATAAATAAACACTTTCGGGGGAAAAATGATTTTCCCCCTCTTTTTTTGACAAAAAAAAGACTCTGCCCTTGACATTGCCGCATATATGAAGTATAATATATTAGATTATTATATGAAGGAACAGTATGTAAATGGAACTTGAACAGATACTATATAACGTACAGAAACCGACATGGTACAGCGGCGGAGAATACGGAGCCGTAGTAAAAGACAAAAAAGACGTCAACGTCCGTTTTGCATTCTGTTTTCCAGACCTGTATGAAATAGGAATGTCCCATCTCGGAATAAAAATTCTTTACGACTGCTTAAATAAAGTTCCCGATATATGGTGCGAAAGAATTTTTATGCCAAACGACGATATGGAAGAGGAAATGAAGAAAAACAATATTCCTCTTTTTGCGCTCGAAAGCAAGGACAGTATAAAAGATTTCGATTTTATAGGCTTTACTATACAGTACGAGATGTGTTATTCGACAATTCTCGAAATGCTTTCCCTCGCAGAAGTTCCGCTTCTTGCGAAAGACAGAAAGCAGGGAGACCCGATAATTGTCGGAGGAGGTCCGTGCACCTGCAATCCCGAACCCTTTGCAGACTTTTTCGACCTCTTTTCTATAGGCGAGGGCGAAAACAATCTCGTCGAACTTGCCGAACTTTTCAAGACCTGCGGAAAAGACCGCGAAAAATTTCTTGATGAAGCGGCAAAAATAAAAGGCGTATACGTTCCGTCAAGAAATAACGCTCCCGTTCAGATGCTTAAGATGGACGACCTCGACAGCGTAAGTTACCCGTCGAATTTCGTCGTACCTTATGCAGGAGCCGTTCACGACAGGATAATGCTTGAGATAATGCGTGGCTGCGTCCGCGGCTGCCGTTTTTGTCAGGCAGGCTTTATTTACAGGCCTTTCAGACAGAAAAAGCCCGAAACACTCATAAAACAGGCGATAACCCTTGCCGAAAACACAGGGTATGAAGAAATTTCATTAACATCTCTTTCGACAAGCGACTATGAAGAACTTCCGAAACTCTGCGACGGACTTCTCGAATATTGCAAACCGCGCAGAATAAACCTTGCGGTACCGTCTCTCAGAGTTGACAACTTTTCAAAAGAACTTCTCTCGAAAATTCAGGAAACAAGAAAAAGCGGGCTGACTTTTGCTCCCGAAGCGGGAACGCAGAGACTCCGCGACGTAATAAACAAAAACGTAACCGAAGAAGAGATCGAAAGAACCTGTAAAATTGCTTTTGAAGGCGGCTGTTCGTCGGTAAAACTCTATTTTATGATAGGACTCCCGACCGAAACCGACGAAGATATCAAGGGAATTGCGGATACCGCACAGAAGATAGTCGACATTTACTATTCTCTGCCGAACAAACCGAAAGGTAAAGGCGTAAACGTAACGATAAGCCTTTCGACTTTCGTTCCGAAACCGTTCACGCCGTTCCAGTGGGAAGAACAGATATCTCTTGAAGAAATACACAGAAAACAGATGTACCTCAAGAGCCTTATAACCTCAAGAAAAATAAAACTCAACTATCACGAGGGTAAAACAAGCGTTATAGAGGGTGTCTTTGCAAGAGGCGACAGAAGACTCGGAAAGGTACTGCTCTCCGCTCATGAAAAGGGTTCAAAACTCGAAGCGTGGGACGAGCATTTCAACTATGAAAGATGGCTCGAATGTCTTGCAGAAAACGGACTTACCGCAGAGGAATACACCGGAAAAAGAGATATTGATGCAGTCCTCCCGTGGGAAGTCATAGATATCGGCGTTACGAAAGCATTTTTCAAAAAAGAAAGAGAAAAAGCATACGCCGGACAGACTACTCCCTCCTGTAAGATCAAATGTGCAGGCTGCGGAATTACACGTATATGCAAGGGGGACGTCTGCAAATGATAAGAATAGTTTTCAGAAAAACAGGTTATCTTCGGTATATTTCGCACCTCGATCTGCAAAGGACCATGCAGAGGGCTCTGACAAGGGCGCAGATCCCGCTTTGGTATACAGAGGGATTCAACCCTCACCCGTATCTGTGTTTCGCCTCTCCCCTGCCCGTCGGAGTAAACAGCGTTACCGAAATGTTCGATATCAAACCCGACGCAGAGAACCGAATGGCGGTCGAGGAAATAAAAGAAAGACTTCTGAAAGCGCTTCCGGAAGACCTCGGAGTGACAGACGTCTACGAAACCGACACAACTCTCAACGATATTGCGTTCGCCGAATACACTTTTTCGGTGGACAGCGAATTTTCATCTGATTTTGAAAAATTTTTCGACAGAGACAGAATTCCCGTAATAAGAAAAACAAAACGCAGCGAAGAAGAGATAGACCTGCGCGGGGAAATGAAAAACATAAAAAAAGAAAACGGCAAAGTCACATTAACTCTTCCTGCCGGAAATGAAAGAGCAATAAAACCGCTCCTTGTGATCACGGCATTCAGAGAACTTTGCGGCAACGATACGGGATATTTCATAACCAGAGAAAAATTTTTCAAAAAAGACCTCACACTGTTCAAATAAATTCAAGGAGAAGATATTGATGACAACGGAAAGAGCACAAATCGCAGTAAACCAACTCTTAAAACACGCAGAAAACACACTTTCGCTCAAGGCGGAAGACAGGACCTATATTCTGAACGCGCTTCTTGACCTGCTTTCGCTTCCCTCGCCCGCGACGGAAACTCCCGAATACTCCGACGTTCAGACGGAAGTTATAGACGTCCTCGTCGACTATGCGGTCGAAAACGGAATAACGACTCCCGAAGAAAGACTGCTTTTCGAAACCAAAATGATGGGACTTGTAACCCCGATGCCGTCGGCTGTCATCGCGGAATTCGAAAAGATCAGAGAAGAATCGGGCGTTGAAGCCGCGACCGATTGGCTTTACGAACTCTCAAAAAACAACGATTATCTCCGTATGTGCGACATAAATAAAAATATCAAATGGAGGCACAACGGGAAATTCGGCGATATTGAAATCACCATCAATCTTTCAAAACCCGAAAAAGACCCGAAACAGATCGCGCTTGCGTTAAAACAGCCAAAAAGCGGATATCCCGCTTGTATGCTCTGCCCCTCGAACCTCGGCTATGCAGGAAACCTCAATCACCCTGCAAGACAGACCCTGCGCTTTGTCCCCGTCACGTTGACAAACGAAAGTTGGCATCTTCAGTTCTCGCCTTATCAGTATTACACCAAGCACATTATTGTTTTTTCTGATGAACACAGACCGATGACCGTCTGCGAGGCGTCCCTCAAAAGACTTCTCGAATTCACCGATAAATACCCTCACTATTTTCTCGGTTCAAACGCCGCATTGCCTATCGTCGGAGGTTCGATACTCACTCACGACCACTACCAGGGCGGCGGAAAGGTGCTTCCGATGTTCGACGTCGGAACGCGCGCCGAATATTCGTCGGAGGACTTCCCCGAAGTCAAAATCGAAATTGTAAACTGGTATAACAGCGTCGTCAGAGTTTCGGGAAGATCCGAAGAAAAAGTTCACGCTGCGGCGACAAAAGTGCTTTCCGCATGGAAAAACTGGTCGGACGAAAGCGTTGAAATAATTGCAAAGACGACCGCCGAACACAACGCGATAACCCCGATAGCAAGAAAAGAAAACGGCGTTTATATCATGGATATGATACTCCGTAACAACAGGACCGACGAGCGCCGTCCTTACGGGATATTCCACCCCGAGGAAAGACTTCACAACATCAAAAAAGAAGGTATCGGCATAATTGAAGTAATGGGACTCTTCATTCTTCCCGGAAGACTCAAGAAAGAACTTGAAGAAGTCGAAGAATTCCTCACGGGGAAAAGAAAAGCGGACGACAAGTCTCTTTCGGACGAAACTTCGTCTGTTTTCAAACACCGCCAAATGATCTCGGAACTCATTTCCGAACACGGTTCGTCTCTCTCAAAAGAAGAAGCCGCAAAAGCGGTCACAATGAAGGTAAACGGTATTTGCGAGCAAATACTTGAATATACTGCAGTTTTCAAAAATAACGAAAAAGGACAGAACGCATTCAACAGGTTTATGACGGAAGGTCTCGGCCTTAAGCGAATGTGATTCGGGAGGAAAAGTAAAATGGAGATCAAAAAGGCTGTTATTCTGGCGGCAGGACTCGGAACAAGAATGCTTCCTGCAACGAAAGCCATACCGAAGGAACTGTACCCGATAGTTGACAAGCCGGCACTTCAGCACCACATCGAAGAACTCGTAAAAAGCGGAATCAAGGATATCCTCATTGTTATTTCAAGAGGAAAAACTCTTATAGAAGATCATTTTGATAACGCGCCCGAACTTGAAGAAAGACTTCTCAAAGGCGGAAAGACCGCGGCATATAACGAGGTCAAAAGAATATCCGACATGGCAAACATTATGTATGTCAGACAGAAAGATATTACGGGAACCGGCGATGCAGTAAGAATGGCGAGAAACTTCACTGGCGACGAACCGTTTGTTGTAATGTACGGTGACGACGTTATAATAAACGACAAATATCCCGTCACAAAACAGCTTATGGACATATATGAAAAATACGGAAAAGGTATTGCGGGCGTTCAGGAGGTTTCACGGGAACTTATCCGCCAGTATTCGACGATGAAAGTCGAACACCTTGAGAAAAATCTTTATGAACTTACCGATATGATAGAAAAGCCGAAGGACGAAGAGATCATTTCCCTTTTCACGATACTCGGAAGAATAGTTCTCCCGTCGAAAATATATGATATTCTCGACAAAACCCCTCTTTCGCACGGAGAACTTCAACTTACCGACGCGATGAAAACACTTGCGCAGACCGACGGAATGATAGCGGTCGACTTTGAAGGAAAACGCTACGATATGGGAAACAAACTCAGCGTTATGCAGGCTCAGGTCGAAAGAGCGGTCGCACACCCCGAAATCGGCGAAGATTTCAAAGCATATCTGAAAGAATATGTAAAAACTCTTTAATCAAAAAAACAGCCCCGTATGTAAAATCATACGGGGCATATTTTTTATTCATCGTCGGGATCTTCCTGCGGGAACAGAAGGTCGATCATCTCCGCGTCGAACTCATCTTTCCCGTCTTTGCGGTTTTCCCTGTTTGATCTGCTCTTTCTTTTCGGCAGGTCGTCGTCTTCCAATATGAAACTTATATCGGTGTCATCGTCCGATTTCAAAGGTCCGATTCCGAAATCATCGTTCGTTGCAGGTTCTTCAATGGAAATTTCCTCTGTCTGAACGGGTTCTTCGGTCTCATCTTCGGAAACGGGCTGTTCCGGTTCTTCAATATCCGTCTCTTCGGATTCCGCGGGAAGTTCATCGGGTAAGGTCTCGGAAATCGTTTCCTGCTCCCCTTCTTTTGCCTTTTCCTCTTCCGCTTTCATAAGAAGCATTTTTTCCCGTCTGCGCGCCGCCGCACGGCGTTTTGCCGCAAGCAGTTTTTTATACGATTTTCCTGTTTTTATATAAAGAATAAGGAATATTATAAATAAAATCAGAAAGATTGCCGCCGCACCCGAAACACCGTAAAATATCCACTTTGCATATTCGGGATATTCGGTCGTCGGGTCTTCATCAACAACAGGCGTTTCATCTTTTTTGACGGAAACTATACCGTAACGCTGGAAAGTTCCCTCGGAAATATCATAGACATAAAATCCTGCTTTCCCGTCCGAATTTGCGGCGTAAACGACGTAAGTTTCGGGAGATACGGTTCTGTCGGCGGGCGAAAAACCGTAAAACGATATTTCTCCGACGGTAATATATTCTCTGACATACCCGTCGGGCGGCGTCATATTTGCCGCAACATTAAGAACTGTATAGTTATAAGCCTTGCCGCTTACGGTTTTTATCGGAGAAACCGTTCCTGTCGAAACATCGTAATAATAAAATCCGTTTTCTCCGTCGGCTGAAAGATAAAGTGCGATATTATCGTCGGTCTGCGGCAGAGTTATTGCCTGAACTTTGTCTTCCCCTATCGAAATTTCCGTGCGTTCAAAGCCTGCGGGAATTAACGAATCGTCGAATTCCGAAACGGTAAGTTCTTTACCGTCGGACGTTTTGACCGTTATCTTCTGAGGTTCTTCCTGATCGGGAGTCGGCGAGGGGTCGGGGTTATCGGGTTCGGGAGTCGGAGTGACAGCCGCCTCCGCCCTTTTAACAGTGATAGTATATGTTTTTGTGGAGCCGTTTTCGGCGGCGACTCTTACTTTTACGGTATTGCTTCCGACGGAAAGTTTTGTATTTCCCGAAACGGAATATTTTGCCGCAGAATGGTTGGTTTTTGCGGAAATCGCGATACTTGTAACGCTGTTCGCAACCGAAACTTCATATTCGGTTCTCGAAGAAGAAAACGATGGAGACAATTTTCCGGGGCTTACCGAAAGAGATTTCAAAGTCGCGTCGGAAGACGCCGCGGGTTTCGCTTTTACGGTGACGGTTCCCGACCCAAGGGATACGGTCATATCATCGCCGTCGTTAGTACTTGCTGTGCAACCTGTTATTTTTACTGACGAACTCCCGACCTTTTTCGGCTTAAATACGATTGTCTCCGAATATATTGAGGCTCCCGAAGTTTTATAATCAACAATATGAACAGACCCGCTTGACACGCTGGGAGAAGATCCTGAATATGAAACAAATTCAAGACTTGCGGTATCATATTGAATAACCATATCAACGCCTGCGACCGCAACAGAAGATTTAATCGTTACCGAGACATTGTTTCCTTCCGTAACAGTCGGACTGCTTACGAAAAAAGACACGTCCGCCGCAAAAGTGTTTACGGAAAATAGCAGAGCCGTCAAAAGCACCGTTATTATAACGGCTGATATACATTTTTTAATATTAGTTTTAAGCATAAAGTCCTCCGTTACTGAACGATCGTCTTAGTTCCGAGCAAATGGTTTCTTATTAAAATTATATCGTTTATCATTATTTTCCCGTCGCCCGATACATCGGCGGCAGTTGCAAATGCTCCCGACAAAGTTGCCGTTCCGAGCAGATGATTACGCAGTTTTATAATATCGTTTATCATTATTTTTCCGTCGCCCGACGCATCGCCTTTTATTACGACGGTAAATTTCTGATATTCACTGCCGTCAAGTTTATACACTGCAACGACGTCTCCTGTTGCAACGGTCGAATTTTCCGCTTTTCCGACAACTGCGACCGTTCCGTCCGAAACTTTTATTTTCGAAAGAAAAGCGGAAACCGTCATGTCGGGAGAAATTCCTTTGAGTAT
>CAKSQP010000031.1 GCA_934486965.1 uncultured Eubacteriales bacterium | reverse complement strand
TTTGTATTCCCCGTTTTTATCGGGCGACGGGATAATATGAACATGATTTTCGGCGCTGTCCTTTTTTAAGTATGCGGTAAAAATCCCTGAACGTGGTTCGGGAGTTCCGAAAACAAGACAGCGATAAACTTTCGTAAGTTCCCGATTCTTGATTTTTTCATTGAGAATTCTCAACGCCTCGGCATTTTTTGCGCCGATAACAATTCCGTGAGTATTCTTATCTATCCGATTGCAGAGCGAAGGGGTAAACGAGTGTTCACTTCCAGGGTCGTACTCCCCTTTTTTGAAAAGATACGCCCGCAGATGATTGTCGAGAGTGTTTCTTTTTTCGCTGTCGTCCCCCTGACAGAGAAGCCCCTGCGGTTTTTCCGCAAGAATAATGTTTTCGTCCTCGTATATAACGCCGAAAGACGGGGTTATTCCCGAAAGAAAATCTTTTCCGTATGTCGGTTCGCCGTCAAAAAATTCATCGCTTATATAAAAGGAAAGAACATCTCCGTTTTTAAGAATCGCGTCTTTCTGCGATGTCTTTTTCCCGTTTATGCGAACGCATTTGAGCCTCAGGTATTTATATAAAAGCGACGGCGGCATTGTCCTGAATTTTTTAGACATAAACTTATCAAGGCGCTGTCCCGCGTCGTTTTCGGAAATTATGACTTCTCTCATTTTCTGCTCCGTATTCATTTACACCCGGACCTTTTCGGTCCGGGTGCATCTTTTACTGTTTTTTGCCGAGGAACGCCGCACCGATGATTCCGGCGTCGTTTCCGAGGGCCGCGACCGCGAGTTTCTGCGCGGGGTGAAGGTCTCCGCCGTAAGAATGTTTTCTTAAAAATTCTCTGAGCGGCTTTAAGAGATATTCTCCCTCATTGCATATACCGCCGCCGATTATCAGAATTTCGGGACGGAAGATGTTGATGATATCGACAAGGCCTTCGCCGATATACTGGATATACTTATCGACGACCGCCTGACCTGCTTCGTCGCCCTCTTTTGCGGCGATAAACGCGGTTCTGCCGCTTACTTTGTCAAGCGTTGCGATCTTATTCATATAAGATTCGGGGTGAGCTTCCATTGCTCTCTTTGTCTGACGGATAAGAGCGGTTGCGGAAGCATAAGCCTCCCAGCAGCCTCTTCTGCCGCAGGAGCAAGGCTCTCCGCCGTGCATAAGCATGATATGACCGAGTTCTGCCCCCGCCGAATACTGTCCCTCATAAAGTTGACCGTTTATAATAACGCCGCCGCCGACGCCCGTTCCGAGCGTAATAACGACAACGTTTTTGTAGCCCTTTGCCGCCCCTGCGACAACTTCGCCGAGAGCCGCGGCATTCGCGTCGTTCGTCATATAAACGGGTTTGTCGATATAGGACTGCAATATTTCACGCATTTTGATGTTTTCTTTTTCCGCGAAATTGTTTGCGTAGACAAGGACGCCGTTTTCGCTGTCGACGGAACCGGGAGTTCCGATACCTATGGAGATTATTTCATCAAGGCTGACATTGAGTTCCTTGAGCAGGTCAAGGGTACAGTTTGCCATATCCCTGAGGATATCCTTGAAAGGTCTTTCGTTACCCGTTTTTACCGATTTCTTGCCGACGATATGTCCGTCTTTATCGACAAGTCCGACGGCGATATTCGTGCCGCCGAGATCAATTCCGATATAATACATATTATTCACCTATATTCTGTCCTTTTCTTCCGTTTTTTATTGCCTGATAGTATACTTTGAGAACGCTTTTCGCAAAGTTCTCCGTAGAATATTCGTCCGCTTTCGCAAGAGCCGCTTCTTTCATTTGCTGTTTTTCTTCGGGCGAAAATTTCATAACCGCGCCGACAAGTTCTTCTTCGGTATCGAATCCGTAACCGTTTTTGCCGTCAATAAGAACGTTTGTCAGGCATTCGTCGCGTTTTGCGATTATAGGAACGCCGCATGCCAGAGCCTCGAAATAAGTCAGTCCCTGCGTTTCGGTATCCGACGCCGTACAGAAAACATCGCCGAGCGCATAGAAATACTGGATCTGATCCGCAGGCTGTTTACCCGTGAAAATAACGTAATCTTCCTGACCGAGTTTTTTCGAATGTTCCTTTATCTCCTCAACCTCAGGTCCGAGCCCCGTTATAACAAACTTGAAGGACGGGATCTTTTCCTTTATGGTCTGAATACAGTCAAGAATGAAATCTATCTTCTTTTCTTTCGCTATTCTTCCGACATAGCAGATACAGAAGCAATTTTCAAGTCCGAACTGCTTTTTCAATGCCGCAAGTTTTTCCTTATCGAGATTTTTCGGATTAAGTCTTTCGGTATCTATTCCCGTCGGAATAACGTGCATAGATTTCGCGACTTTATAAGTTTTCAGTATCCTTGCGGTTTTTTCGGTCGGAACTATTACTTCGTCGCAGTTGTTTGCGATATGTTTTGTATACGCCCCTACCAGTTTTCGCGATTGCTTGTCGAAATATCCCTTGTTTATATAATAAGTATAGTCTTCCCATAAAGTATGGTAAGTATAAACATAAGGAATATCGTAAGCCGCCGAAGCGACGTTCGCAAGAATTCTCATCGAAAATTCGGTATTGTTATGAATAACGTCAAGGTTCATCGCCCTGATATACGAAAGGGCTTTGAGGCTGTAAGGACGTGCAAGACGGTATCCGTAAAGCCCTGCAAGTTTAATTGCGGGAATACGCAGGATCCCGTCCTCAAAAGTTGTGCCCGTAAGTTTCGTATCAAGGGACGGACAGACGACATAAACATTGTGTCCCATTTTTTTCAGTTGATTGCGCAAAGTCGCAACAGAAACGGAAACGCCGTTTATGTCCGGCGTAAAGGTATCTGTAAAAAGTCCTATATTCAAACAATTCGGGTTTGCATATTTTTTAACATGTTCTCTTATTTTCGCAATGGTTTCCTCTTCGTTTTCCGAAGTCCCAACGGAAATATTTTCAAGATCGTTATTATACAATGAATACACCTCCGGACATTGCAAATTCCCTGAAAGCATAGGTATTTTACCATAAAAGGCGACGAATGTCAATATAATTTTATTCTTACTCCCCTTTTCAAATGCGGATTTTTATGTTATAATGAATGAGAAATAAAATGCAAGAGGATTTTTTATATGGCGACGAAGACCAAAACCGTTTTTATATGCACCGAATGCGGGTATACAAGTCCGAAATGGGCGGGAAAATGCGCGGGATGCGGAGCATGGAACTCAATGACCGAAGAGACAGTTTCCGCAGAAAAGGCAAAGCCGCTTTCGGGTCGCTCGATATCGGATATAGCGTCCTCCGCTCCGTTGAAACTGCGGGAGATCGACTACACCGACGAAAACAGGATACCGACGGGCATTAAAGAGTTCGACAGAGTTCTCGGCGGAGGTATCGTCGCAGGTTCTCTCGTCCTTATCAGCGGAGAACCCGGCATAGGGAAATCGACGATTTTACTGCAAATGTGCAAAAGTATCGCCCACGACATCTCCGTTTTATATATTTCGGGAGAAGAATCGCCGAAGCAGATAAAAATGAGAGCGGAAAGGATAGGCGTCACTTCCGACAATATCCTGATACTTTCCGAAACCGATCTTTCAAGAATAAGAGAAAGAATTCTTGGGCAGAAACCCGACATAGTAATAATCGACTCCGTTCAGACGATTTCAAGAGAAGATATCTCCTCCTCGCCCGGAAGCATCTCACAGGTAAAGGAATGTACCGGCGAATTTATGCGTATTGCAAAATCAAGCGGTATTCCGATATTCCTTATAGGGCACGTCAATAAAGAGGGATCGATTGCAGGACCGAAAGTAATGGAACACATGGTCGACGCCGTTCTTTATTTCGAAGGAGAAAGAACGCTTGACTGCCGAATACTGCGCGCCGTAAAAAACAGGTTCGGTTCGACAAATGAAATAGGCGTTTTCGAAATGGCAAAAGAAGGACTCCGCGAAGTCGAAAATCCGTCCGCAATGTTCATGCAGGGAAAACCCGAGGGCGTTTCGGGCATTGCAACGGTTTCGGTCCTTGAGGGAACACGCCCGATAATCGCCGAAATTCAAGCGCTTGTTTCACAGACACCGTTCCCCGCTCCGCGAAGAGTTTCGACAGGCTATGACTATAACAGGCTGAATCTCCTGATCGCGGTCCTCGAAAAAAGATGCGGACTTTATTTCGGAAATTCCGACGCATACCTTAATATTATCGGAGGACTGCGAATTTCCGAGCCTGCGGCTGACCTTGCGATAGCGACGGCACTTGCTTCAAGCCTCAAGGACTTTATAATCCCGTCGGACACCGTTCTTATCGGAGAGATCGGGCTTGCAGGAGAAGTAAGAATAGTTTCGTCGATCGAAAAAAGGATAATCGAAGCGCGGAAACTCGGTTTTACGCGTGCGGTAGTTCCGGCAAAAAACAAGATAGGAACCGAAATTTCCGGAATGGAAATAATAAGAGTATCATCGCTCAGGGACGTACTTTCGAAGTTATAAGGTGATTTATGGGCAAATACGCAAAATATGAATATATACCGGATTTTGCCGCCGAATTTCTCTATTACTGCAAAACGATAAAGAATATGTCGGACAAAACGGTCGACGAATATTATCTCGATCTGCGGGTATTTTTCCGTTTTATAAAATCGAGAGACGGTTCGGACTGCCCTTTTAACGAAATCGACGCGTCGGACGTTACGGTCGAAGAAGTAAAAAAAATCACTCTTTCCGACCTCTATGTATTTCTGAACTTCGTAAACGAAGAAAGAGGAAACGCAGTGAGGGCGCGCAACCGCAAGATATCGTCTCTGCGGAGTTTTTTCAAATTTCTCTGCAAACAGGGAGTCCTTGACGAAAATCCGACAACCTATCTCGAAAGCCCGAAGACCCCGAAATCTCTCCCCATATATCTCTCGCTCGACGAATGTATGCGGCTTCTCGACAGCATCGACGGCAAAAACAAAGAGCGTAACTATGCGATAATCACGCTGTTTCTCAATTGCGGACTCCGTCTTTCGGAACTTGTCGGTATAAACATAAACGACATACCGGGAAACGTTCTGCGTGTTACGGGAAAAGGCAACAAACAACGGGACGTCTATCTGAACGAAGCGTGCGTTTCGGCTATTGAAAATTATCTGGCGGTAAGAGAAACATACAATCCGCCGCCCGGACTTCATGCATTATTTGTTACAAACCGCAAAAAGCGGATATCAAACCGCATGGTTCAGACGCTTGTGAGCAGTTATCTCGAAAAAGCGGACTTGAACAATCACAAATATTCTACGCATAAACTTCGGCATACCGCCGCCACCCTCATGCATCAGAACGGGGTCGACGTCAGGGTCTTGCAGGAAGTTCTCGGACACGCGAACCTCGGAACGACACAGATATATACGCACCTCGAAAACAGCGAACTCAAAGACGCCATGGAGCATAACCCGTTGGCGCATATAGACATGAAATAACTCCCTTTACAATAGAAACTCTGTTGTAAAGGGAATATTTTTATATAAATAATCTTTTGGCTATTAACGAGAAGTCCGAAATAGCAGCCGGCTCCGGACACTTTGAATTTTCTGTTCAGCACTGATATTGTTGTCATTTTTCATATTATAAACATATTTCGACACGTTTTTCATAAAAACCTATTGACAAACCGTAATTATCGCGATATAATCAAACTGTGATATGTCTGCATATCATAAAATCAACACCGGGAGGAAAAATTATATGAAAAAAGCAATTTCCTTTGCACTTTCTCTATTATTTATCCTTACCCTGTTTGCCGGTTGCGGCAAAAAAAATGAAGTCACTGCCGAAAATGTATCCGATATCTTTTTACCGACTCTGAAATGTTATGCATACCATGACGGCTCCGGACTTTATACTATAGAAAAAAATGAAGACGGCACTCCGAAAAGTTACGGTGAAGATGAAAACGCCAATCCTCTTTTCAAAGTTGTCGGCTTTGACAGTTATGAACAGTTAGTCTCCGAATACGGAAAATACATTTCAAAAGATTTTGTCAATGCAACCGCTCCCAAAGAAACATCGTTCAAAAAAACAGATGACGGATTACTTGTTGCAAGATATGACGGAGGCTCCGTTTCCTATGACCCGAAATCCGTCAAATTGGAAAAAGAAGAAAACGGAAAATATTATATTTCCGTAGATTCTTACAACCCTGCCGAAGATAAAAAAGATGTTTATACTTCGACAGAAACTTTTACTGCAACATATAAAGACGGTATTCTTTGTATAAAAAAAGCCGAATCCGGATTTGACACCGCAAAAACAGACAAAACAATGTCGACTTCTGAATTGATATCTACTTTTGATATATTTTCCTGATTTGCACCGGAAGAAGGTGAATATATGAAAAAAGTGATTTCTGTCGCGCTTTCCCTTTTGTTTATCCTTACTCTGTTTGCCGGTTGCGGCAAAGAAGTCAAGGTCACTGAAGAAAATGTAAAAGAATTGTTTATTCCTACGCTTGAAGCTGGCTTTTATATATACGGCTCGGCTTTCTATAACGTAGAGAAAAACGAAAAAGGTCAGCCCGTAACATATTCGGATATAGACGGAACGGAAAACTCATACTGTAAAATCAAAGAAAAGACCACAATTGATGAGTTGATAAAACAAATAAAGAAATATGACACGAGTTTTTACGACGGTTCAATGAAAGAGTCCGTTATCGAAAAGGACGGTTCTTTATATGTTTCACCGTTAGGTCTGTTCGGAGGATATGAACCGATCTATGATCTCAACAGTATAAAACTCGAAAAAACCGAGGGCGATATCTATTATATTACGGTTGACGAATATGCTTATCCCGACACAGAAGCCGATCCTTCCGCCATACCGGGGGTGCCGAATTTTGTATCCAAAATAACGTATAAAGTCAAATCGGTTGACGGTATTCTTCAAACACAGGACGCGGAATATTGGCTAAAAGAAAGTTCGCCCGTAAATAAAGTTGACGACTGTGAATTTATCGGTATGTACGACAAATTCTACGGTGATGTTATTGAAAGAGACGGTCAACTTTATTAAGAGTTGGAAATATTTGTAAACAGCAATAATCGGCGTTTTTCCGCCGGGATACGATATTCCGACTTTTTCTCTCTGAAATTGATATTATAAAAAGATGTCGGCGCACAGTTGCGGCGACATCTTTTTTGAGAATAATGTATCTCGTCTGTTTTATATTATTTATAATACTGATATGAAATACAGTTACCGTTGTCATCCAATATATCTGAGATTCTCCAACCATTTGTTAGAGCTCTATTGATCGTTTTATCATAGCCTCTGGGGCCGGGATCAATTGCATGAACAATTCCGCTGCATTCATCTAATGCAAAGACAGAAATATAATAAAAAATATGATTCTTATCTTTTATTCTGACTATCGGGAAAGCATTCGTTTTAGGAGAACAATAGTATGTTTCGAGAGCCGCTTTGAGATCGTCAAGAGTTGTACCTTTTCTATATTCATGTCCATAAGATCCCCTTGAAGGCAAATATTTATAATACCCATCTTCTATATTTTTTTGGATTATATCCTTCGGATACATATAGCGAGGAGCGTCAAGTTGCATAGATGCCATAGATATGCAGGCAATAGCATTACAAAGTCCTGAATACTCAGCATGTTCGCCCCAGAACATAGGTTCCCATTGAGGGTCAAGTCTACTATAGGCTATTCGCCGAGGCGATCCTTTCGGATAGTAAGTTGACGGCATATCTCCTCCGACATAAAAGCACATTGTTGATATTTCTTCATTGGAAAGACCAGAAAACGTTACGACATTTTCATTTTCGGACTTCTCAATTCCGTCAATCTCCGGCTCTACGACTACGACTCTTTTATCCGAGACACCGATAACCGCAACGCCGTTGTTCGCCATATCCTGAATATCCGCCGAATCACAAGGTGCCCATCCGAGATACTCTCTGCTCGCAAGAACTTCCTTTATTTCGGAAGGTTTCGCATCTAACAATGAAATTCCGCTGTTTTTCAGGATTTTTATTGCAACTCCCACAGAATTTGTTTTTTCTTCGGGAGTAAGCATTTTTATCGTTTTATCGATAATATTTTTGTACTGAGATGTTGTCATTTTTATATTTATTCCTTTCTTTTTTTAGCAGCTGCAAACCTATTATATATCGGATAACGGTCTGATTCTGTCCTGTTCTCTGCCGTCTTTTGTAAGTAAATTATACAATTTCGTATAAAACAAAAAAAATAAGGTAAAACTAACAGTGAAATCTCTGCAAAGGAGTGTTAGTATGCCTTCAAAATTCAGAAAAACGGAGAAAAACTCCGAAACACGCTCGACTCTTATCATAATTTTAGCAATAAGTTTTTTGCTTGTCCTGATTTCAGGCGCTGCCGCCGTTATGAACAAGGAAAAAGCAGAAACCGATCCCCCGTCGCAGGTGACGGACAACAAATATACGGGGAATGAACAGTCTGACGACATAAAAAAAGATCAGACGGTAAAAGTCGAAGACAATGAAAATTCCGCCGTAAACAGCAATACGGGAAACGGCGGGAATGCCGGAGAAAAAGAAGAGAAAAAACCGACGGTCTTTGTTTATCCGTGTGAAAAAGAGATCGCCTGCAATTATTCGGGAACAACTCCCGTTTTTTCGGACGTACTTGCAGACTGGCGGACTCATCAGGCAATAGATTATGTCGACAGCGAACCTTTTGAAGTAAAAGCAGCGGCTGACGGAAAAATCGAAGATGTTTATACAGACGGACTTATGGGAGTCACCGTTCTCATCGATCACGGAGACGGAATAAAGACCGTATATCAGTCGCTTGCCGAATCGCCGACCGTAAAGACCGGCGACGAAGTAAAAGGCGGACAGATAATAGGTCTTTCAGGCAAAAGCGCGGTTTCGGAGAAATATGACGGTAAAAATATGCTGCATTTTGCAATGCTCGATAACGGCAAGTATATTGATCCGGCAGAAAAAATATCACAGTAAAATTCAAGGCTGACAGGTTTTCCCGTCAGCCTTTTAATTTTAATATTTCAGAGCCCTTATCGCGTTAAGAACCGCTATTATCATAACTCCGACGTCGGCAAAAATTGCCGCCCACATATTCGCAAGACCTACCGCCGTAAGCGCAAGGCAGGCAAACTTGACCACCAGCGAAAGGATAATATTCTCGCGGACGATACGGATACATTTTCTCGATATCTTGACCGCTTTTACTATCTGTTCGGGATCGTCGTCCATCAAAACAACGTCTGCCGCCTCGATTGCGGCGTCGGAGCCCATAGCGCCCATTGCGATTCCTATATCCGCACGGGTAAGAACAGGGGCGTCGTTTATACCGTCTCCGACAAACGCAAGTTTGCCCTTTTCGTCTTTTTCGTTCATCAGTTTTTCGACTTCCGCAACCTTATCGGCAGGAAGAAGTTCGCTTCTGACCTCGTCTACTCCGAGTTCTGCGGCGACCTTTTCGGCAACAGCCTTTGCGTCGCCCGTAAGCATAACGGTCTTCTTTACACCTGCTTTTTTAAGTTCCGCGATCGCTTCTTTCGAATGGGGTTTGATAATATCGGAAATTACGATATGTCCGACATATTTCCCGTCAACGGCAACATGGATTATCGTCCCTACGCTGTGACATTCGATGCACTGAACGCCGAGTTTTGACATGAGTTTGCCGTTGCCGACCGCAACGCTGTGCCCGTCGACGGTCGCGGTTATTCCGTGTCCGCTGATTTCTTCGATATCGGAAACTCTTCTGCGGTCGATATGCTTTCCGTAAGCCTTTTGCAGACTCTTGCTTATCGGGTGCGACGACGCACATTCCGCAAGCGCTGCATATTCAAGAATTTTATCTTTATCTATTTCGTTATGGTGAACCGCCGTAACTTCGAAAACGCCTTTTGTCAGGGTCCCCGTTTTATCAAAAACGATATATTCCGCGGCGGAAAGGGCTTCAAGATAGTTCGAACCTTTTATAAGGACGCCTTCTTTGCTTGAGCCGCCTATTCCCGCAAAGAAACTCAAAGGGATACTGATAACCAGCGCACAGGGACAACTTACAACAAGGAAGGTCAGCGCACGGTATATCCAGTCTACCCAATCGGGCGTCATTCCGAAAAGAAGACGTACGAGTGGGAAAAAGATACCGAGAACAAACGCCGAAATACAGACAACGGGCGTATAAATTCTTGCGAAACGGGAAATAAACGCCTCGGATTTCGACAAGATCAAGAATTTTCGAAACGGTGGAATCGCCGAATTCTTTTGTCGTTCTGATTTTGAGAACGCCGCTCATATTTACACAGCCGCTTATAATTTCGTCCTGTTCTCCGACATCTCGCGGCAGGCTCTCTCCCGTAAGGGCGCTTGTGTTAAGAGTTGACGTGCCGTCAACGACAACGCCGTCAAGAGGAACTTTTTCGCCCGGCTGAACGACGATAGTGCTTCCGACGGGAACTTCTTCGGGGTCTACCTTTTTAAGTTCGCCGTTTTCTTCAATATTTGCATAGTCGGGGCGGATATCCATAAGGGACGTTATATTCTTACGGCTCTTTCCGACGGCATAACTCTGGAAGAGTTCGCCGATCTGATAAAACAGCATAACGGCAATGCCTTCGACATATTCGCCGCTCTGCGTCCAGACCGCAATAACGAACGCGCCTACCGTCGCGACCGCCATAAGGAAATTTTCATCAAAAGCCTGACCGTTGAGTATTCCCCTGCCCGCTTTTTTAAGAATATCGTATCCGATTACTATGTATGCGGCAAGATACGCTATCAACTGCGGAATTCCGGTTATCGGGATAAATTTCAGACCTATAAGCATTACAGCGGTTATTATTATTCTTATAAGAACCTTTTTCTGTTTTTTTGTCATGGTCTTTTCTCCTTAAAAGATTTACAGTTCGATCTCGCAGTCGGGTTCAACTTTTTTGCAAGCCTTAACGACGTCTTTCATTACTTTTTTCTCGTCACTTCCCTCTTCGAATTCAACGATCATTTTCTGCATCATGAAATTTACGGTTGCAGAAGCGACCCCTGCGGTTTTCTTTGTTGCTTCTTCCATAAGATTTGCACAGTTTGCACAGTCGACTTCGATTTTATAAGTTTTTTTCATTTTCAATACCTCCGAATACAATTTAACACTTGCTTAATTGTTCTGGATGTAGTATAATATGAAAAAAGAAGAAAATCAAGTCTTTTCACGAACCTATGTCCGAAAAGGCGAACCGAATTTCCGAAACGGCGAAAGGAGATAAAAAATGTCGGATTTCAGACTTCCGCATGACCACGGCAAACTGCGAAACGCCGAAAATATACACAAACAACTTTCGGATATACGGAGTTTTACTGCGGTATCCGATATCTTCAGACAGTTGAGCGACCCCGTCAGAGTTAGAATGTTCTGGCTTTTAAGCCATCAGGAAGAATGTGTTATCAATATTGCGGCAATGCTCGATATGACGAGCCCCGCGGTCTCCCATCATCTGAAATCACTGACGGAAAGCGGACTTTTAACAAGCCGAAGAGAGGGTAAAGAAGTTTATTACAGTGCCGCAGACACCGAGCAGATACGAATGCTCCACGAAATAGTAGAGCGAGTTATGCAGATCGCCTGCCCCGAAGCGGCAGTCGATTTCGAGGCGGCACAGGCGGAAATAATACGAAACGTCCATAACTATATGGTCGAACATCTTTCCGAAAGAATAACAATAGAAGAACTCGCAAAAGTTTTTCTTATGAACACAACGACCCTGAAAAACGAATTCAAAAAGGTTTACGGAATGTCAATTGCCGCACACATGAAACAGCACAGAATGGAAGCCGCCGCCGCAATGCTTCTTAATACGAACGATGACATCGCAGCCGTCGCAAACGCGGTAGGTTACGAGAGCCAGAGCAGGTTCGCCGCCGCATTCAAGGAAACATACGGTAAACTGCCGACTGAATACAGAAAACAGAAATAAAAACAGGGTCAATAAACATGAAACATGAGCGCCGATAAATTTTATCGACTCTCATCTTTTTATTTTTCATTTCTTATTGCCGCGGTTATCATTCTGACCGACGATGATACCATCGAACAGCCGACTGCTATCGCACCTGCGCACGCTCCCGTCGAAAGTCCTTTATAGACAAACAACTGCATATCGCCGTTTATCAGCGCTTCCATTGTGTAATAAATACCGCCGCCGGGTACAAGAGGGATTATTCCTATTATAAGGAATAGGGTCGCCGGCGCTTTATGTACCCTCGCAAAAATTTCGGCGAATACCGCAACCGCGACCGTTGCAATAAAATATCTTATCGTGTCAGCCCATATTCCCTTTCCGACAAAGGAACAAACGGTAAAAACAAGCCACGAAACAAAACCGCAGAAACTTGCCGAAAGAAGCATTTTTATGTCTCTTATCTCAAAAACAACGGAAAAAGCCGCACAGCCGACAAGAGCGAAAATACAAGGAAGGAAATCAGCCAAAGTCATTACATTTCCCTCCTAAAATATAAGTCTGAAACCTGCGATCGGAATGGCGATACCGATTGCAATACCTACGGCGACGAGCATCGCCTCGGCAAATTTCGTAACTGCGGTAAGCATATCCCCCGCAAGGATATCACGGACAACATTCATTATAGCGATTCCCGGAACGAGGAGCATTATCGCGCCGATTATTATTTTATCAAGGTGAATATCCGAAGTAAGATAACTTAAAAGCGTCGGAACGACCGCGAGAAGAGCGCTTGCGGCGATATTCGAAAAGAAAACGTTTACTTTCAGTTTTTTCGTTCCCGAAACAACAAATTTTACGACAAGTCCCGAAAAGAACGAAATGACGGCGTCAAGGGCACTTCCGCCGTAAAAAAGAGTGAAGAATGCGGCGACGGCTCCGTATGCGGCGTAACTCAGTACAGTCGGATAAGTCTTTTTCGCAACTATTGCACGAAGTCTTTTTTCGGCTTCGTCTATCGGAATATCTTCACTGCATATTTTTCTGCAGAGATCGTTTATTCCCGTAAGTCTGTCAAGATTATTTCCGGCAGTCCTGACTTTGACCATTTTGCTGTAATTCTTCCCGTCGGCAAGGATATTTGTTACGATAAACGACGGAATTGCAAAAACTTCGGAATCAGGATATCCGTAAGCGTGAATAACGCGGGAAATAGACTCCTCTACCCTGTAAATTTCCGCACCGTTTCTTATAAGCCGTATTCCGAGTTCGCAGACAAAATTCAAAAGTCTGTCAGGATCTACTTTCTTTTCACAGATATCAGACGCCATTGCCCAATCCTCCGAATTCTCCCCAAAACTTCATTAAAAAAGCACTTGCGCCTGCAAGTGCTTTTTATGGTGAAGACAAGTGGACTTGAACCACCGACCCCCTGCATGTCAAGCAGGTACTCTAACCAACTGAGCTATGCCTTCATCTGAATAAA
>CAKSQP010000030.1 GCA_934486965.1 uncultured Eubacteriales bacterium | reverse complement strand
GGAATAACCGTCTGCGGGACCGACCACCCCGGACACGGCAAAAGCGACGGCGTCCGCGG
This sequence comes from uncultured Eubacteriales bacterium, assembly GCA_934486965.1. Classification (GTDB taxonomy): domain Bacteria; phylum Bacillota; class Clostridia; order Oscillospirales; family UBA644; genus Geddesella. Next base: position 13,788 of record CAKSQP010000030.1, on the reverse strand, counting down.
CCATTTTTCGGATAAAAACGGCTGGGATTACCTTATCTCGGCAAACCTTGCCTGCGCAAAGAAAATAAGGGAAGATTATCCCGATCTGCCGAAAGCGCTGATGGGACATTCGATGGGTTCGTTTATCGCAAGATATATCGCGGCGTATTTTCCCGATACCGCGTCCGCCTATATTTTTATGGGTACTGCGGGCAGAAATCCCGTGCTTTTTGCCGGAAAGACCCTCGCCGCCGTCAGGAGCGTTTTCGGTCATCGCCGCCGCCCCGACAACGTGATAAACAACCTCTGTTTCGGTGCGTATGCAAAGGGCGTTAAAAATTCAAGGACTTCTTTCGACTGGCTTTCCGCCGACGAAAAGGAAGTCGATAAATATATCGAAGACGAGAACTGCGGTTTCCCGTTTACCGCCGCGGGCTTTGCCGCTCTTTTCCACGGTCTCGGCAAAGTTTCGGGCAAAAAATGGGCGGAAAAACTCGATAAAGACAAGCCGTATCTTCTGCTTGCGGGAACCGACGACCCTGTCGGAAACTATTCGAAAGGCGTCGTCGAAGTCTACGACAATATGTGCTTTGCGGGCGTTAAAGACGTCGATATAAAACTCTATGAGGGCGGCAGACACGAGACCTTGAACGACCGAATGAGAAAGGAAGTCACCGCCGACGTTATTGATTTTATCAATAAAAAAATGAGGTAAGATATGAAAAAATACGTTATCGCCCTCGATCAGGGAACGACTTCGTCGCGCGCCGTCGTCTTCGACGCCGACATGGAGATTGTCGGAAAAGCACAGCGCGAATTCAGACAGATATATCCGAAAGCGGGCTATGTCGAACACGACCCCGAAGAAATTTATTTTACTCAAAAAAGCGTTCTTGAAGAAGCCGTTATGAAAACGGGCATTTCCGCCGACGAAATTGCCGCGATAGGAATTACGAATCAGCGTGAAACGACGGTCGTCTGGGATAAAAACACTGGAAAACCCGTCTATAACGCGATAGTGTGGCAGTGCCGACGGACGAGCGACCTCTGCGACGAGATAAAGAAGTCGGAGATGAATTCTTACATAAGGGAAAACACAGGGCTTGTCACCGACGCGTATTTTTCCGCGACGAAAATAAAATGGATACTTGATAACGTCCCCGACGCGAGACGGCGCGCCGAGGCGGGCGAACTTCTGTTCGGAACGGTCGACTGCTGGCTTCTGTGGCGCTTTTCGAAAAGAAAAGTCCATGCGACCGACGAAACGAACGCTTCCCGCACGATGCTTTACAATATAAAAACGCATGAATGGGACGAAACTTTGCTTTCCTATTTCGATATCCCGAAAGCAATGCTCCCCGAAGTAAAACAGTCGGGCGACTTTTTCGGGGAGGCGCTTGTCGACGGAAAAACGGTTCCGATAACGGGAATTGCGGGCGACCAGCAGGCGTCGCTTTTCGGGCAGAGTTGCTTTGAAGAGGGAGACGTCAAAAATACTTACGGAACGGGCTGTTTTCTTTTGATGAACGTCGGAGAGAAGTTCAGAATTCCCGCAAACGGACTTATAACGACTGCGGCGGCGGAAATGAAAGGAAAACATTCCTACGCCGTTGAGGGCAGTGTCTTTACGGGCGGCGCGGTCGTTCAGTGGCTCAGAGACGAAATGCAACTTATCTTGAACGCCTCCGACAGTGAGGACGCGGCTTTGTCGGTAAAGGATACGGGCGGAGTTGTCCTTGTTCCCGCATTTACGGGGCTCGGCGCGCCGTATTGGGATATGTATTCCCGCGGAACGGTCGGCGGAATTACGAGAGGAACGAACACGAATCATATAGTCAGGGCGGCGCTTGAGTCGATAGCGTATCAATCTCAGGACGTCCTTTCCTGCCTTTCTGCGGAAACGGGGAAAAGAGCGGGAAAACTCAAAGTCGACGGCGGTGCCGCGGCAAACGGATTTTTAATGCAGTTTCAGGCGGATATTTCGGGAGTCGATATAATCCGTCCGAAGATAATCGAAACGACGGCGCTCGGTGCCGCGACCCTTGCGGGGCTTACCGTCGGATTTTACCCCGATAAATCGGAAATTGCCGAAATGCAGAAGACCGACCGTATTTTTAAGCCGCAGATGTCGAAAAAAGAGGCGGCGGAAAAACTCGAGATGTGGCATAAAGCCGTGAAAAGGGCGTCGGGCTGGCTTTCGGAATAAGGAAACGCGGACGGAGACCCGTGACAAAAAAATTTTCGGATATACCGAAAAACTATTGCAATCGGCAGGGAAATAATGTATAATGTGAACGTAATCACAATTACGTTTCGGGAAGAGGAAGAATGGCAAAAAGGGGAATTCAGCCGAGCGGTATACAGACAAAAAAGAAAATGCTCCATGCCGCCGTGATATCCTTTCTTGAAAAGGGATATCAGAACACTACGATAGCGGAAATATCAAAAGCCGCGGGAATGGCGACGAGTGCGTTTTTCAGGGCGTATTCCGATAAGGAAGCGGTGCTTCTGGAACTTGTGAAGATCATGTTCGGAAGTCAGTTTTCGCTTGCCGAAAAACTGATAGACACCGACGACCCCGTAATGCTTTACGCGGCGGAAACTTCCTTGCAGGTGTATATTTCCGAAACGAGCGAGGCTCTTCGTGATCTTTATGTCACGGCGTATACTCTTCCGACGACGTCTGAATTCATCTGCCGCAGTACGGCGCTGAAACTCGAAAAGATATTCGCGGGATATCTGCCCGACGCGGCGTCAAAGGACTTTTACGAACTCGATATCGCGACTTCGGGGATAGTCCGCGGCTATATGCAGAGAAAAAGCGATTTCTATTTTACCGTCGAAGACAAAATTGCAAGACTGCTTAACTGCTGTCTTAAAATTTACAACGTCCCCGAAGAAAAAATTGCGGAGGCGGTAAATCTTGTTAAAACTCTTGACCTTGAAAACATCGCGAAAGAAATAATCGCGGAGACGGTCAGAGCGTCTGAAGAAGGAACTCTGCTCTGAAAAGAGCGGATCCATATAAAAACAATAATTTCGGAGGTAATTCAATGAAAAAACTGGCGACTGCAACAGCGATAATTCTCGTTCTGTCTCTCGTCCTCACATCTCTTACGGCTTTTGCCGCTCCCGCAACTACCGACTATGCGGATATTATAGACGCGGTAGCTGATGCGATAAAAGGGGATACCGTTGAGATAATATGCTCAGGCGACTATATTTACGAATTTGAATCTATTGTAATTCCCGAGGGCGTGACCCTTAAACTTTCGGCGGCGGCAGAGGGCGCGACTTTCGACGCTTTGGCTTTCGACGGTGCAGGAAAACTTGAGATCGATACCGCAAATCTTACTGTCACCGAAATAGTCCTTATCGGCGGCGAACTTGATGCGACAGTAAACGGCGATGTCGGCAACCTCAACGTTACGGGCGACGCGAAAGTGACCGTAAACGGAAATGTTAAACCCACAGCGAGAAACATAGACCTCAACACCGAAGAGATAGTATGGTTCGGAACAGAGGCGGGCCTTTATGCCGCAGACAGTTCCGAAGTTACCGTCAACGGCGATGTTTTCGGAACCGATATCACTGTTACGGTAGGCGGATATCCGGATTCCTATATAACCATTTCCGGCAGTATCGGCGTTTCGGCAGACAATAATGCCGTTATAAATATTACCGGAAATGTTGCGGGCGGAACTCTTACCGTTAATTTCGCGGAAGACTTTATTCTCCCCGACGAACTCGGCTTTGAGATCATGGCAGGCGACGGCGTTTCGGCAAACCTTATCGGCGGTAAACTTACCGTAGGCGGAAACGTTGTCGGCGGTAAAGTGATAGCCGACTATCCGGCTTTCGGCGGCGTCGGTCTTTATGCGGGTACTTCTTCCGTTATTAAAATTGCGGGCGACGTTTTCGGCGGCGACAGTATAAGCGAAGACGGCGAAGGCGGCGCGGGTTTCGTTCTTGCTCCCGCAATGAACGACGGACCCATTATTTCAAGTTATGACGGCGGAGATGAGGTCGAACCCGAACTCCCGAAAGGCGATATCTACGTTGCGGGAACCGTAACGAACGGTAACTGCGCGAACGGAAAAGACGGCGCGGTCTTTATTCCCGAAGGCTTTTTCTTCGGTAAGATAGGTGACGGCGTTGCGGCTGAGATGACCGACGACGAATTCCTCAATATCTATGCGATGTCGTTCTTTGTTCTTATGAACGCCGGAATGAACGCAAACCTTGAAATTTCTTTCTCCGATTATATGGATAAACTTTCCGCAATGCTCGACGATGTTCTTGCTATCATGGTCGAATATCTCGGCGAAGAGATAGAATACAGTTCAGACGAACTTCTTGCGGCTCTTGAAGAAGCAACCGAGGACGCAAAAACCGAAATGAAAGGCAAAGTTATTGCCCGCATAAACCTCTTTACCGAAAAATATCTTGCAGATCTCAGCGTTGAAGATGATGTAAACTGCCTTGTTACCGTATGGGCGCTTTCTAAAGACGGTCAGATGTTCTCTCCCTCTTATATGAAAGAAACGGGCAGAAAAACGGTTTATTATATAAACAGAATTGCGGCTTGCGAAAACGGCTCTCTCACGACCGACGTTTCTGCGGCAAGAGCGGGTGAAACGGTTACCGTTACCCCCGTTGCGGCGGACGGCTATAAAGTTTCGAAAGTCTTCCTCGGCGAAAACGAGATAATCCCCGAAAACGGAAAATATTCCTTTGTCGTTGAAGACGGCGGAGCAATTCTCCTTTCTGCGGAATTCGTTACCGAAACTTCCGGCGGCGGAACTTCGGGCGGCACAACAGGCGGCGGAACAACGGGCGGAAATACCACTCCCTCGAACCCGAACACTGCGGACGGTATGACCGCCGTATGGGTCACCCTGCTTGCAATTTCCGCGACGGCTCTTCTCTTTATGAGAAAGAAAGTAAACAGATAATTTGTCCTTTGTTTAAGAAAAAGGCGGCATTAAATGCCGCCTTTTTTCATTTTTTCAAAGGGTATGGAAAATCGGGTCCATTTTTTCGAAAGTACAGAATTCCGTAAATCCGATTTTTCTCAATACGCTTCTTGTTTCGTCGATATACGCTCCGAGATGTTCTTTTTTGTGGCTGTCGCTGCCTATCGTTATTATCCTGCCGCCGAGTTCGCGGTAAAGACTTAGTATCTCGGTCGACGGCGTAAGGTCGTCAATCCCGTATCTGTGGCTTGAAGTGTTGATTTCAATTCCTTTTCCGTCGGAAATCACGGTTTTCAATATTTCGGTAATTACGGGTTTTGTTTTTTCAAACGGATATATCCCCGCTTGGTCGTATCTTTTTATCAGGTCAAGATGTCCGAGTACGCTGTAATCGTGATAATTACGGATAACGTTGAGAATTTCTTCGTAATATCTTTCATTATATTCCTTTTGCGTTTTGCCATTCTGGAATTCCTGCGTCCAGAACTCTTTATTGTCGACCTGATGGACCGAAAGAATTATAAAATCAAACGGATATTTCGAAAAAAGGGCTTCAAATTGCGGAATTGTCGAAACCTGAATTCCGAATTCCATGCCGAGTTTTATTGCAATTTTATTCCTGTATTTTTCGCGAAGTCTGAATATTTCTTCGGTATAACGCCTGTTGTCGGTGTTGACAAGCGGAATGAATTCGGGTTCTCCCTTGCCTCCGCGGCGGTATTCTATTCCCCGAGGGTCGTCGGGGTCTCTTTTTATCCCGTAATCGACATGGTCGGTAAAACATATCTCGTCAAGTCCGAGTAAAACAGCGTCCTTTACGACATTTTCGACAGGATATTCCGAATCGTCGCTGAATTCGGTATGCAGATGATAGTCGGCTCTCATGAATTTCCCCTCCGCGTTGATTATATCATTTCCCGTTTTGAAATTCAAGAGTTTTCGGGGGTGGATTTTTCCGTATTTTTATGCTATACTTGCTTAGAGAGGTGGAAAGAATGGATTATTCCGAATGTATAAAAAATGCGAGAGACAAAGTAGGCAAATACTGCAAAGCGTGCGAAGAATGTAACGGCAGAGCCTGCAGAAACAGTCTTCCCGGACCGGGCGCCAAGGGTATCGGTGACGTCGCAATAAGAAATTACGACAAATGGAAAGAAATACGGCTTCTTATGGATACGGTCGCAAAAGAGGAAGAAATCGACACGGCGGTAAGCCTTTTCGGCGAGACTTTTGCATATCCGTTTTTCGCGGGGCCCGTCGGGGCTGTAAAACTCCATTACGGCGACAGCCTTGACGATATCGGGTATAACGATATTTTAGTTCCCGCGTGCGCCGAAAAGGGGATAGTCGCTTTTACGGGCGACGGGGTCGATCCTGCCGTAATGACGGCGGCGACCGAGGCGATAAGAAAAAACGGGGGCAGAGGAATCCCGACGGTCAAACCGTGGGACGAAGAAACGCTTGCGGCAAAACTTGCGGAAGTGAAAAATTCGGGAGCGTTTGCCGTCGCAATGGACGTCGACGCCGCAGGTCTTCCCTTTTTGCAGGGCAGAACCCCGCCCGCAGGCAGAAAAACGGTCGAAGAACTCCGCGAAATTTCAAAAGCGGCGGAAGTGCCGTTTATCATAAAGGGTGTTATGTCTGCAAAAGGCGCGCTTAAAGCAAAAGAGGCGGGCGCCGCCGCGATCGTCGTTTCAAACCACGGCGGAAGAGTGCTTGACGGCTGTGCGGCGACAGCCGAAGTTCTTGAGGATATTGTTTCCGCTGTCGGCGGTTCAATGAAAGTTCTCGTCGACGGCGGGCTCCGCAGCGGTGCGGACGTCTTTAAGGCGCTTGCTTTGGGGGCTGACGGCGTACTTATCGCCCGTCCGTTCGTCACTGCCGTTTACGGCGGCGGCAAAGAGGGCGTTGCCGCTTATATCGATAAGATAGGCGCGGAACTGCGCGACGCGATGAAGATGTGCGGCGTTTCGAAAGTATCGGAAATCACCCGCGACTGCGTTCTTGTCCCGAAAAGGTGATGAGGAACGGTGTTTTCGTGTGAGGCTTATAAACGGCGGCTGTGATTTTACAGCCGCGTTTTCAAGCGGAAATTAAATCGGCGCGCGGGACAAGGTTTCCGCTCTGAAAAGTGATGATGGGCAGGTTAATTCGAGTATAAACGGGGGCTGTGATTTTACAGCTCCCGTTTTGCGGTTAAAATATTCGTGTTAAAGAAAATGTCGGCGTTGGTATCAGGGGAAAGGAAAAATAAATTTTCTTTTCCCGATATGCAAACCGACTTCCCACTCCAAGACCCGATGTCCCCCGAACGGTCTGACAGTCTGGGCGCGAGGCAGGAAAGCAGAAAATCATTTCGGCAGTTTGACGGTGAAGGTCGACCCCCTGTTTTTCTTTGCTGTCGACCGCTATCGAGCCGCCGCAGAGGGTAACAATCGTCAGGCAAAGAGTAAGCCCCGAACCGTTGTCTTCCCAATAAAACGGTCTGACAGTCGGGGCGGGGCAGGAAAGCAGAAAATCATTTCGGCAGTTTGACGGTGAAGGTCGAGCCCTGTTTTTCTTTGCTGTCGACCGCTATCGAGCCGCCGCAGAGGGTAACAATCGTCAGGCAAAGGGTAAGCCCCAAGCCGTTGCCGCCGGAGCGGTGAGAAGTGTCTCCCTGATAGAATTTATCGAAAATGCGGTACTTTGTTTCTTCGCTCATGCCTATGCCGTCGTCGGCGATTTTTACCGTAACGAAATTGAGCGTTTCCTCCGCCGCAACGGAGACGTTTCCTCCCTCCGAAACGAATTTTACGGCGTTTCCTATGATGTTCGTCCAGACCTGCAAAAGCAAAGGTTCGGCGCCGTTGTAGGTTATTTCGGGCAGGTTTTCGAGGTCGAAATTTATGTTTTTCGCGCTCCATTTAGGTTCGAGCATCAAAATTGCTTCGCGGAGTTGTTCGTCGAGCCTGAAAGTCGTTTTCTCGGGCGGGGTTTTCCTGTTTTCGAGTTTTGAAAGCATTAAAATATTGCTTGTAAGGTCGGAAAGCCGTCGGGTGTTGAAAAGGATTTTTGAGGCGTATTCCCGTCTGTCCTTGTCGGAAAGAGTTTCGTCCTGCAGGAGGGCGGCATATCCCTCTATTGCCGAAAGCGGTGTTTTGAATTCGTGGGAAACGTTTGCGACAAAGTCGTCGCGGAGCGTTTCTATCGCCGAAAGCCCCTCGACCATTTCGTTGAAATTCGTAAAGGTCGTATAGGTTTCTTCGGAGGTCCTGTCAACGGGAAGTCTTACGGAAAAATCGCCCGTTGCCACTTTTTTCGAGGCTTCCGAAAGTTTTTCGACGGGGGAAAGAATTTTCCTGTCGACATAAAACGCCAGAAGAGACGCTATCGCAAAACTTATAATGAAGACGAGCAGGACGACGAACATCGGGTTCGAAAATATCGGCATAAAGAGGTTGCGGCGATACAGAACTCCGACAAAAATGCCCGAAAGAGCAAGGAAAATAAGCAAAAACAGAAACGTGACGGAAAGAAAGCGACTGCGCAGTTTTATATACGGTTTGACTGTCCGTTCGTTTTCGACGGGGACCCTGCTCACTTTTTCACCGCCTTATATCCGAGTCCGCGGACGGTGACTATTTCAAAATCGGGGTTGTCGCGGAACCTGTCGCGAAGCCTGTTTATATGTACGTCGACGGTATGCGCGTCGGTAAAACTGTCAAGCCCCCATACGTCGTCCATTATCTGCTGGCGGGTAAAAATACGGTTCGGGTAAGATATAAGTTTATAAAGAAGCATAAACTCTTTCTGAGGAAGAGTCTGCGAAGAATTCTCGGAATACACGGTCAGGGTGTCGTATTCGAGAGTTGTTTTCCCGACCGTCTGTTTTCTTTCGCTGACGCTCTTTGCGCGTCGGAGAAGCGCCCCTACCCGCAGGACCATTTCGTTTACGTCGACGGGCTTTACCATATAGTCGTCGACTCCCGAAAGAAAGCCTATCTGCTTGTCCCTGAAACTGTCCTTTGCCGTAATTACAAGCACGGGAAGTGTGCAGTCGCCGTCGCGGAGCGTTTTGACAAATTCAAAACCGTCCATTCCCGGCATCATGACGTCGGTTATGATAAGGTCGATATATTCGTGCTCCATTATATCGAGCGCTTCCTTTGCAAAAGCCGCTCCGAACGGAAGATAACCGTTGCGGGAAAGCACTCTGCAATAAAGTTGTTGAAGTTCGGCGTCGTCTTCGACTACAAGTATTTTGAACATTCGGCTCACTCCTTTTACATAATTATACTATCACATTATCAACCGAAAATCAACCGAAAATCACCGAAGTTTGATTTTGCGGATATTTTTATTCCTAAAATGTGCGGTATAATATAAATATAAACTGAAATTCGGACGGTGAAGAAAATGTCAAAAGTCATAGGAATAGATCTCGGAACGACGAACTCCTGCGTCGCCGTAATGGAGCAGGGGCAGAGCGTTATAATCCCTAACGAAGTCGGAGAAAGAACCACCCCGTCGGTCGTCGCTTTCACAAAGGACGGTCAGCGGCTCGTCGGCAAAACCGCGAAAAGACAGGCGGTAATAAACCCCGACAGAACCGTTTCTTCGATAAAAAGAGATATGGGAACCGACCGCAGAATTACAATAGATTCTAAAAAATATACTCCGCAGGAAATCTCCGCGATGATTTTGCGTAAACTCAAAGCCGACGCCGAAAACTATCTCGGCGAACCCGTTTTTGACGCGGTCATAACCGTCCCCGCATATTTTACAGACGCCCAGAGACAGGCGACAAAGGACGCGGGAACCATTGCGGGACTTAACGTAAAAAGAATAATCAACGAACCGACGGCGGCGGCGCTCGCGTACGGGGTCGATAAGGAAGAGGCTCAGAAAATTCTTGTCTACGACCTCGGCGGCGGAACTTTCGACGTGTCGGTTCTCGATATTAACGGCGGCGTTATCGAGGTTTTGGCGACCGCGGGAAACAACAGGCTCGGCGGCGACGATTTCGACAACGTTTTAACCGACTATATCTGCGAAGAATTCAAAAAGCAGACGGGCTGTGACGCGAAAAAGGATATCACCGCGCTCTCCCGAATAAAAGAAGCCGCGGAAAAGGCGAAGATAGAACTTTCGTCGATGACGCAGACCGAGATAAACCTCCCGTTCTTAATGCAGAAAAAGGACGGACCCGCGCACCTTGAAATGACAATAACTCGGGCAAAATTCAATCAACTGACGTCCTATCTCGTCGACGCGACGATGGGACCCGTCAACAGAGCGCTTTCCGACGCGGGACTTATCCCCGCCAATATCTCGAAAGTTCTGCTTGTCGGCGGTTCTTCGCGAATTCCCGCGGTTCAGGAGGCGGTAAGAAACCTTATCGGCAAAGAACCGTTCAAAGGAATAAACCCCGACGAATGTGTAGCAATGGGGGCGTCTTTGCAGGCAGGTGTTCTGTCGGGAGACATCAAAGGGCTTTTGCTCCTCGACGTTACTCCCCTTTCGCTCGGAATTGAAACCATGGGCGGAATCTTCTCGAAAATAATCGAAAGAAACACGACTATCCCCATTAAAAAGAGCGATATTTACACCACCGCCGCGAACTTCCAGACCTCGGTCGACGTAAAGGTTTTCCAAGGAGAGCGGCAGATGACCGCCGACAACAAACTGCTCGGAGAATTTCACCTGAACGGCATAAAAAGAGCCATGCGCGGCGTTCCGCAGATAGAGGTCACTTTTGAAATAGACGCGAACGGGATAGTCCACGTCACCGCAAGAGACTTGGGAACGGGCAAAAGTCAGGATATCACGATAACCGCCTCGTCCAACCTTTCAAAGGACGAGATAGACCGCGCGATAAAAGATTCGCAGGTCTACGCCGAAGAAGACAGAAAGAGAAAAGAAGCGGCGAACGCCGAAAACGAGATAGACCAACTTCTTTTCAGGGCGGCAAACGTCTCGAAAAAACTCGGTAAGGAAGACAAAAAGCGGCTCGACGAGGCCTGCAAAAAGGCAAGCAAGGCAAAGAAATCGAAGAACCCCGCCGAAAAATCGGAGGCGATCGAAGAACTCGAAAGAATAGTTTCGCAGGCGGAAAATTCGGCAGGCTCTCAGCAGTCTTCCGATAATTCTTCGAACTACACCGAGCCCGAAACCCCGTCGCAGGACTACTACGACGCCGACTTCAAGGATTAAAATGTTCGGATATATTCTCGCCGATTCGTCTCTTCTTTCAAAGGAAGATTCGAAAAAATACAGGGCGTATTACTGCGGGCTTTGCCGCTCGCTCAGAGACAACTGCGGAAAAATGTCAAGGATAACTTTAAGTTACGACTTAACGTTTCTTTCGGTCGTGCTGTCGGCTCTTTATAAAAAGACCGACACCGAAAAAACGCGCAGATGCTTTCTTCACCCGTTTCCGTCTTTTTCGTCGGTGGAAAACGAATTTTCGGAATACGCCGCATATATGAACGTTATGCTTTCGTATTATAAATTTCTCGACGACTGGAACGACGACAAAAACCGAATCGCGCTCGCGGAAGCCAAAATTTTCGAAAAAGCGGTGAAAAAAGCCGAAGAAAAGTTTCCTCGGCAGTGCAAAGTGACAAGAGACCGCCTTGCCGAAATTTCCGCCGCCGAAAACGCCGATTGCTTAAACCCCGATATTCCGTCGGGGCTTTTCGGGGACATCATGGGCGAAATTTTCGCGATGAAAGAAGACGGAAACTACGAAAAACTCTTCCGTTTCGGTTCGGCTCTCGGAAAATATATTTACACCGTCGACGCGATATGCGACTTGAAAAGCGACATAAAAAAACAGCGATATAACCCTCTTCGTCTCTGCGACAGCGGCAGCTTTGACGACACCGTTTCCCTTTTGATGGCGGACGTCGTTTCGGCTTACGCGGCTCTCGGCATCGAAGAAGAGAAAAACATAATCGAAAACGTTTTGTTTTCGGGAATTTTATTAAAATACAAAGCTTTCGGGAGGAAGAAAAATGGCACAGGACCCTTATAAGGTACTCGGTGTTCCGTATGGGGCGAGCGACGAGGAAGTCACAAAGGCATACCGCCGCCTTGCAAAAAAATATCACCCCGACTTAAACCCGAACGATCCGGAAGCCGCAAAGAAAATGAGCGAGATAAACGCCGCTTACGAACAGATAAAAAGCGGAAAAGCAACGCAGCAGACGTCTTACGGCAACCCCTACGGTTCTTACAGAGGTTCGTCGACGGGCGCAGGGTCCTACGGAAACGGGCAGGAAGACCCGTTCGGAGGATTTGATTTCGGAGGGTTCGGACCTTTCGGCGGCTATTATACGACTTATACGAACCGCGAACGTTCGCCCTTTGACACCGTAAGACACTATATAAGAAACGGGGCTTATGCCGAGGCCCTCAACGTTCTTTCGGGAATAACCGACAGAACGGCGGAATGGTATTATTATTCGGCGATAGCAAACTATAACACGGGGAATAAGGTCACCGCTCTTTCCCACGCGAAGACCGCAGTCCAGATGGAACCGACAAACGCCGAATACAAAAGAATTCTCGACCTTATTTCGTCGGGCGGCAGGGTATACAGTCAGGACAGCCGCAGTTACGGCGGACGTTCCCGCGGATTTAACCTTACGACCTGCTGTCTTGTCTGGTTTATCGCGCAGATAATCTGTTCCTGCTTCTGCCGAAGCCCGTTCGGGTTCTTCTTTATCAAAAACGATACGCCCGACACGAAGACCGTAAGCGTTTCGTCCGAACAGAAATACGAAAGTCCGACAAAAATAGATTTAGGTGAAGATTATGTATAAATTCAAAATGTGGCTCATGCGTTTCATGTCGGGAAGATACGGCGGCGATAACTTAAATAAAGCGCTCTTCTGGCTCTATTTTATTCTGCTTATTCTCAATCTTTTTTTGAGAAGCATGATAATAATGGCTCTCGAACTTGTCGTCATTTTTCTTTACTTTTTCCGTATGCTTTCGCGGAATATCGCAAAACGGCAGAGCGAAAACTATAAATATTCAGTCGTGAAAGGAAAGGTCGTTTCTTTCTTTACGGGAATAAAAAACCGTTTCCGCGACAGAAAGACCCACGTTTACCGTAAATGTCCCAACTGCAAAGCAAAACTGCGGCTTCCGAGAAGAAAAGGCACGCATACCTGCTGCTGCCCGCGTTGCAAAAAGGACTTTACCGTCAAAATATGATTACTCCCTCCATATTTTTCCATAAAATCCTCTCCTGAGGAAAAAACAGCCGTTCAAAAGAACGGCTGTTTTGTTTATTTAATTTTCTCTTTTACATATTCTCAACCGAATCTATCGCCAGAACGTCAAGATGTTTCAATATCATCTTGCGGGTCATAAGGCAGAGGGAAAGCCACGATTTTTTCTTCGCCTCGTCCTTTTCGTCGATTATGCGGTTATCGTGATAAAATTTCGAAAAGGCGGTCGCTATCTGATAAACGCTGTCGCAGATATAGTTCGGGGCTTTTTCTCTTAATGCGACGGAAAAAGCCTCTCCCGCGAGCAGGATTTTCAGGGCAAGCGCTCTTTCGCTTTCGGAATAAAGCGTTACGGGCGAAATTCCGCCGTCGAGGGAAAGTCCCGATTTTTTCAGAATTGAATTTATACGGGTGACGGTGTAAAGAATATAAGTGCCTGTTTTCCCCTCAAACGCAAGGAATTTGTCAAGGTCGAAAATGTAATTTTTCGTTCTCTGATTTATAAGGTCTCCGAATTTGACGGCGGCAATACCGACGGCGGCGGCGGTCTTTTCCTTTTCTTCGTCCGACGCTTCTTTGAGATATGCCGACTCTTCGAGTTTTTCCTTTGC
>CAKSQP010000029.1 GCA_934486965.1 uncultured Eubacteriales bacterium | reverse complement strand
ATGCTTGCGGCGTTTGATATAACTGCACAGCACGGCAATCTCGGCAAGGAGCGTTCTCGCTTTGTCGGGTTCGGTGCCTGATATCTGTCGGTATTCCTTTGTAAGCTCTGCAATGCGGTCGATTTGGCGTTGCGTAGCCGACTGCAAAAGGTCATACAGACGGTTTTGTTCCTCCACCTTACGGCGTTTGGATTCCCGCTTGTATTCGTAGCGGAGCATTTCGTTTCGGTCGGCGAGTTCCTCTGCAAGGCTCTCGGATTCTTCCTTAACGGCAAGCAGCGCCGATACGTCCTCAGTCCATACGGCATAGCCGCCGTCAATAGGCATGGTGTGAACGGTCAGACCGCCGTCAATCGTGACGGGGCTTTGCTCGGCTTTTCTTATGGTTTCCTTAGAGATAGGCTCGGTATTTACAGCCGCATAGCGAATGTTGAAGTCCTTGTCCGTGATCTGGGCCGATGTGCCGACAGAAGACGCGAAGAGGTCTGCATAGCGGCTGTTGGAATGGATAAAGCCGCAGGCAATGCAGGCTTCAAAACTGAGCATATACATAAAACTCTGGAAAGCGGTGACATCTCCGAACAGAGATTTCAGCCACGGCACGCCGACGTAGTTCAGTGCCAGATAAGTCAGGGAAACAGCCATGGGAATTGCGGGCCACAGACGGTGCCGACCATTTTTCAGCCGACACTTGAAGAGCATTACCGCCAGCGCCGACACTCCGCAAAGTACCTGCCAACCGATGACGGGGAAATAGGCAATACCGTATCCGTGGTCGGTATCCGACCATACGGCGGCGTCTTTCGGGAAAGTGAATATTAACTGGTGCAGGTCATTGGTCAGCACCAGCAGAAGCATTGCACCGGAGATGAGCCACAGCGCCATCGTCCGTTTCGGCAGGCGGTAATCGTCCGGCTTGCCCAGAGACATGGCGACAAGCAGTGCCAGCATCGGCACAAACAGCATGGGCAGATAGAACAGATACCATAGATGGCGGATAACGCTCGGCTGCCAGAAAATGAAATATTTCACAGTGCGGAAGGAGAACCATAAAATCAGCAGCACGGAAACTCCGGTCAAGTACCTTCCGACCTGTTTCTGCACAATGCGCTGACGGACGGAAAGCCCCCAGGCGGCGTACAGACCGATATAAATAAAACTGCGCAGATAGGAAAACAGCGTCGGGTAAAAACTGCCCTTACCTATGAGACGAAAGGTGTATGCCGCAATAACGGCGAGAACAGCCACGCCTCCGGTTATCAAAGTTTTCTTTTTCTGTTCGGTCATAAGTCGGCCTCATTTCGCTTTGATTCTCTGTTTTATCTTTTTCAAATATACTTTCACAAATTAGATTATAGCATAAATTTGCTTTTTTCTCAACTGCTTCTTTTGCGGATTTGCATAAAAGCCACGGTACCCGTCGCATACTCCTCGGTCTCTGCCGACCGCTGTGAATTTGAAGTGCTCTCTGGCAAAATCCTGAACTTCATAAAGGAGTTGATATAATTCTTCCTTTATATGTTTCGCCTCGTTTTTCTGTTACATACCCGAAATCATGCATTTGTTTATCCCTCTCAAAAATATTCGACCGATCAGCCAAAGCTAAATTATTATAGTATATCAATAAATTTTCATTTGTCAAGAGAAACAAGTTTTGCACTGAACAGAAAAATGAAATAACTTCCTATCAATTCGCAGTCAGATTCCATAACTCGTCGAACAGAGCCGCAAACGATTCTTTGATCTGATAATCGTTTGCAGCTAAGTAGCCATAGCGGTAAGCAGTGCACTTTTATCTGACAATGCACCGAATATTACAGATGAAAATACTGCAGTTTCCGGTGTAATGTCCTCAAAAAAGCGTCTTGTTATGATAGCTCCGTAGCCTTTTCCGCTGAGAAGCGAGACGCCGTTTTCGTCTGCTATGTGAGTCGGCTCATCGTACATCAGCTCTTTTCCACGCAGGTTTCCATGTGAAATTCCATGATGAGCAGAGGCAAATATTTTGAGCGCTTCTTCATAGGAATCTTTGCTCATCTGCGGGAAAGACGAAACCTTCGTCCGTATTTTATCATAGATGTCATCGTAGGTGTAATCTTTTCCGTAAAATAGGTAGTCCACGCTTACATGAAAATAATCGGCAATCAGCGGCAGTGTCATGGTATCGGGCTGACAGGTATTCGTTTCCCACTTCGATACCGCTTGCGACGATACATTGAGGGCTGTGGCAAGCTGTTCCTGAGTGACTCTTGCTGTCTTTCTCAAAACGGTAATGTTTTTGGATATGTTTATGCTGTTCATATGAATCCTCCGATTTTATTTCCGTGTGCACATCGGATTGTACTTAAATTATATCACATCTTCAAAACAAATCAACAACGCAAAACGGCAGGTTTGAAACCGTTGGTTGAGTGGAAAACATATTTCCGCTTGTGGGTTTCAAAAGATGCAACAAAACTTGTGTTTTTAAACACTGAAAATTTGCCGATGTGGCGGCGAAATCAAATTGTAAGCAAAAAAACAGCCGAAAGTGGGGCGGAAAACCTTATTTTCGGCTGATTTTTGGTCGAGATGACAGGGTTCGAACCTGCGGCATCGACGTCCCAAACGTCGCGCGCTACCAACTGCGCCACATCTCGGAAGAGCGGGATATCGGTAAAACCGATATCCCGTATTATACATTAAAAATGCGTGTTTGTCAAGATTTTTCGGGGTAGTCTTCCGCTATCCTTGAGAGCAGATCTCTGAATTCTTCAACGGTCTCGGCGGGAGATTCTATGACGATCTTTCCGTTCATTCCGACGACCCATGAGAAGAACAGCGGGCTTACGATAACGTTTACCCTTACTCTGAAATGGCTGTCGTCCGCTTTCAGAAACCGCAGGTCAGAGCCGAAACGGTCGGTGATTATACCTGCGGCGGAATTTTCGCACCTGAGCCAGACCGCTTCTTCCTTGCCGCCGAACATTCCGAAAAATTTTGTCTGATAGTTTTCAATGTCAAACGGTTTTTTTGTTTCGGGGATCTTCTCGTCGAGAATTTGCATATTCTCGGTCTTATCCGCACGGAAATGCTTGATCTTTCCGTCCTTTTCCCTTGCCACAAGGTAATAGTTCTCGTTGTCCCACAAAAGACAGAGCGGCTCTGCAACGTAAATTTTGCCGCCGTGGCGGTACACCTTTTCCTTGTTTTCGTTTATATCGAAATATCGGAACGCGATCATTTTCTTTTCGGCGATAGCCCTGTGAATGTCGTCTATCGAGTAATAAACGCATTCGTTCATCGTCTTTATGCGGTTTGCGACGACGACCTGTCGGCGAAGCGCTTTTGCCTGTTCTTCGCTTGTCAGTTTTTTTATCTTGGCGATAAGTTCGTCGCTTTTTTTCGGCGTTATGAATTTCGAAGCGGCGACGGCGTCGCAGAGAAGTTTTAATTCCGGCAACTGAAAATCGCGCGAGGCGAGATAATAGCCCTTTCCGTTTTCGAAAAGAATGTCGAATCCGAGATTTCTGAGTTCTTCGATGTCGTCGTAGATACTTTTTCTTTCCGCGGTGATGCCGCAGTTTTCGAGATATGAAATTATCTGCGGCAGGGAAACGGGATTTTCTTCGTCGCTTTTTTCTTCGAGAAACCGCAGAACAATGAATATCTTCCTTTTCTGGTTAGAGGTTCTCGGCATTACTTGTTCTTTTCCTTGAAATTATAAAAGGCTTCCATGTAGGCCTCGATCACCTTTACGGCGTCCTCGGAAGAAATTTCACTGCTGTCGATAATGAGGTCGTAATATTTCATATTTCCCCATTCCCATTCGGTATAGTATCTGTAATATGCGGCGCGGTTTTTGTCCGCTTTCTTCAGGAGTTTTCTTGCCTCGTTCTCGTCGATCTTATAATGTTCCATCGCTTTCTTTATACGGTATGCGTCGCTTGATTTTATAAACACATGAAAAGCGTTCGGATCGTTTCTGAGAACATAGTTCGAACATCTTCCTATAAAAATACAGCCGCCCTTTTTCGCTTCTTCTTCGATAAAATCGAACTGCGCCTGAGCAACTCTCATGCCTATCGGATAGAGCAGTTCGGGGTCGGAAACATACTGATAGGAAGATCCTCCCGGAATACACCAAAGGGGATTTATCGGCTGTTCTTCATGCTCTTCGACAGCCGTCGTCGTGAGGTTGTTTTCCGCCGCGGTCCCGTCGACTATTTTTTTGTCGTAGTAGTGGAGACCGAGGTGATCGGCAAGGAGTTTGCCTATTTCGCTTCCTCCGCTCAAAAACTGTCTGCCGATTGTGATGTTGATTTTGTCTTTCATAAGTAAAACCTCGCTTTCTGATTATATTTTACCTGTTTTTTTGCCCGCCGTCAATCGGTTCACAAAAAGTTCACATTTCCCGTAAATAAATTTCTGACCGAAAATTACCGAATACTGTATCTTGACAGAAAATGTCGTTTATGATAAAATTACTGTGTCGAAATTTATCCTTTTGAGGTATTTTTATGAACGAAGATAATATTAAAAGATATAAAAGAAAACTTCTGTCGGTCCTTCTGGAAACTTCCGACCCGATGACTTACGACGAGATAGATTACAAACTTCGCGATATTGAAGTTCCGTCGGGCTTCCTTAAAAGAATGCTGGAGTCCCTTGAGACCAAAAACATAATCTGCACCGAACCGCATAACGGCGAAAATACATATATACTGACCCATTTCGGTCGCCGCCGTCTTACCGTTATAATGCAGCGCAAAAAGGTTCAGAAAGCCGCGCGTCGCCGTAAAACGGCAGGGGGAATAGTTGCCCTTGTTCTGGTGCTCGCCCTTCTCGGCTGGTGCATCTTCTTTGCGGGCAGAGGTTCGACTCCCGTAGAGCCCGATATCAAAGAACCCGAACAGACTCAGACCGACGAGAATTTTGAGACCGTAACATTCACCGACGAAGATATTTCGGACGGTTCTCTTATTCTGGTAAACGCTTCAAACGAATATACCCGTACGCCCGACGACCTTGTTTCGGTTTCCGAAAACGTAAAGGACGTCACCGTTTCTTCGTCGTACCTTATGCTCCGCAAAGACGCGGCGACAGCCCTAAACGATCTTGCCGCGGCGTATAAAGCGGAAACGGGCAGGACGGATATCCGCGTATATACCGCGTATGTGAGCCGCGAAAAACAGGCGGAGAACTACGATAATGCGGTTCAGAACCATGATGAGGAATATGCCGCCGAAAACTACCAGAAAGCGGGCTTTTCCGATAACGAAACGGGCTTTGCCCTTTCTTTCGTAATTTATGCCGCCGACGAGGACGGAGATTATTCCGTCACCGCCTTCAACGGTTCCGATTTCCAGAAATGGGCGACCGAAAACGCCGCAAAATACGGTTTTATTCTCCGCTTCCCCGACGGTAAAGAGGGGGTAACGGGCTTTACCGCGCATAAATCGTTCTTCCGCTATGTCGGTCCCGTCCATGCGACTTATATCGCCGCAAATAATCTTACGCTCGAAGAATACATAGAAGAACTCAAAACTTCGCATATCGGAGAGAAAAACGCGCTTTCCGTCACTGCCGACGGTAAGGAATACGAAGTTTATTACGTTTCGGGTCTTTCCGTTTCCGTTCCCAAAAACGCCGCGTATACCGTTTCGGGAGACAATTCCGGCGGATTTGTGGTAGCCGCCGAAAAAGGCGAATAGAAATGAATATAACGGAATTCGACGAGACCGTATACGATATAGTGCGTTCCGTACCGGAGGGCAAGGTCGTCAGATACGGAGATATCGCGAAGGCTATCGGGAAAAAGTGCAGCAGAGCGGTCGGCAATTCTCTGCATAAGAACCCTTATTTCGGAGACGTGCCCTGTCACAGAGTCGTTTCGGGCGAAGGCAGACTTGCCGAAAAATTTTCTTTCGACGGTATCAAAAAACAGCAGAAAATGCTCGAAAAAGAGGGCGTCGAAGTCGTCGAAGGCAAAGTCGATCTGAAAAAATATCTTTTTGAATTGTAATCGGAGGTAAAAATGGTACAGGTTTTATACAATCCGCTGTCAAATAACGGAAAGGGCGGAGAAGCGGTTGAAAAATTGACCCCGCTTTTCCCCGATAAAAAGGTTTCCTTTTCCGATATCACGGAAATAGACGGCGTGAAAAATTTTATTTCCGGTCTTGATAAAGACGACAAACTCATAATCACGGGCGGCGACGGAACGGTCAACCATTTTATAAACGACCTGGACGGCGAATGTCCCGAAAGAGATATTTTTTATTATCCGATGGGTTCGGGAAACGACTTTTTCAATGATATAAAGGAAAAGGCAAAGAACGGATTTATCCGTCTCAACGAATATCTGAAAGATCTCCCGATAATAACCGTAAAGGGCAGAAAATCGTTTTTCCTTAACGGAATAGGCTACGGAATAGACGGTTACTGCTGTGAGGAGGGGGACAGACAGCGCGCCCGCTCTTCAAAAAAGATAAACTATACCGCTATCGCGCTTAAGGGACTGCTGTTTTTCTATCACCCGACAAACGCGACGATAACCGTCGACGGAAAAGAACATAAATTCAGAAGAGTTTTTCTTGCTCCGACAATGAACGGCAGATTCTTCGGCGGCGGAATGATGATAGCGCCCGAACAGGACAGACTCAATAAGGAAAGGACCGTCACGGTGGCGGTCGCCCACGACACAAACAGATTCAACATTCTGCGCGTCTTCCCGTCGATATTCAAGGGCGCGCATGTCAAATACAAGAAGATATTCGCGTCTTTTGTCGGTAAAGATATAACAGTGAAATTCGACCGCCCGACAGCGCTCCAGATAGACGGGGAAACCGTTACCGGAGTCTCGGAATATTCCGTAAAAGCGGGAAAACTGATGAAAGACAGAGAAAAACCGCTTCTTCTTGTCTGAAATTGAAGAACTTCGATTTTTTTCGGAGTTCTTTTCTGTTTTTTATATTGATTTTTTTGGCTTATTGTGCTATACTGTTTTCCGAAATACATAAAAAGGGGATTTATTATGCGAATAGTAGTTGCCGGGTGCGGTAAAATAGGCGTTTCGGTCATTGCAAGCCTTGCCGCCGAAGGTCACGACGTAGTCGCCGTTGATTCGGACGACGCGGTCGTCGACGAGATAAACAATATTTACGATGTCATAGGCGTTATAGGAAATTCCGTCGACTGCGACGTTCTTGCTGAGGCGGAAGTGTCGCGCGCCGAGATGTTCATTGCGACGACGGGTTCGGACGAACTCAATATGCTCAGTTGTTTTCTTGCAAAAAAAATGGGCGCGAAACATACCGTCGCCCGTATAAGAAACCCCGAATACAACGAAAAAAGTCTCGGTTTTATGCGCCACGAACTCGGACTTTCTCTTGCCATAAACCCCGAAAGACTTGCGGCGCAGGAACTCTTCAACGTCCTGAAACTTCCGTACGCCGCAAAAATCGAAACTTTCTCGCGCGGAAATTTCGAAATGGTCGAGATAAAACTGAAAAAAGACAGTCCCCTCTGCGGAAAAACTCTTGCGGAACTGCGCGGAAGATACAAGTCTCAGTTCATAATCTGCACGGTCCAGCGCGGAAAGGACGTCTATATCCCCGACGGAAACTTTACTCTGTCGGAGGGCGACAAGGTCGGCATTACCGCGTCTCCCGTTGAGATAGGCAGGTTCTTTAAGGAACTCGGAATAATGCAGAAACAGGCGAAAAACATTATTCTTCTCGGCGGAAGCCGCATTGCGTATTACCTTGCGAAAATGCTTACTTCAAGCGGAAGCAGTGTTAAAATAATAGAACAGGACAAAACCCTCTGCGACGAAATATGCGAAGGCGTTCCGAAAGCGCTTGTAATAAACGCCGACGGCGCTCAGCAGGAAGTCCTCATGGAAGAGGGGCTCAAAAACTGCGACGCATTCGTCACCCTTACGGGAAACGACGAATCGAACGTTCTGCTTTCGATATTCGCGGCGTCCCAGAACGTCCCGAAAGTCATTGCGAAAATAAGCCGTACCGAACTTGAGGGAATGGCTGAAAATCTGGGACTTGACTGCGTTGTCTCCCCGCGGAAAACGGTGGCCGACATAATCGTGAGATATGCCCGCGCGCTCAAGAATTCGCTCGGAAGCAAAGTCGAAACTCTTTATAAACTTGCCGACGGAGCGGCTGAGGCCCTTGAATTTACCGTCGGGCAGGATTTCCGTTCGGGCGGTATCCCCTTAAAAGATCTGCAGTTGAAATCGAGTATCCTTATCGCGGGAATTATCCGCGGCAGAAAACCTATCGTGCCGACAGGCGACGACGTCATTCTGACGGGCGACAGCGTGGTCGTGATCTCGGCAAAACATCGGCTTGACGATCTTTCCGATATTCTGAAATAATTTCCGAGGGGCTGTTTTATGAATCGCAAAATGATATTTAATACCGTCGGAAAAATCACCGTCCTTGAAGCGATACTGCTTCTTCTTCCCGCGGCGGTCGCACTTCTTTATCGCGAAAACTGCGTTTTTCCGATACTCATATCGGCAGTCGTCTCGGCGGCTGTCGGCGGACTTTTGCTGTTGTTTTCAAAGCCGAAAGACAAGGCGATCTACGCCAAGGACGGTTTTGTCATCACGGCGCTTGCATGGATAATCCTTTCGGCTATCGGCGCACTGCCGTTCTTTATAAGCGGAGAGATCCCGAATTATATCGACGCGTTTTTCGAGACGTTCAGCGGTTTTACGACGACGGGAGCGTCTATCCTTACCGACGTCGAAAAAATGAGCCGCGGTCTTCTTTTCTGGAGAAGTTTTACCCACTGGATAGGCGGTATGGGCGTGCTTGTCCTTATGGTTGCTCTTTTCCCGTCCGACTCGGGGCGGAGCATACATATTTTAAGGGCTGAAATGCCGGGACCTATCATCGGAAAACTTGTTCCGAAAGCAAAAAACACCGCGAAGATACTTTATCTTATCTATATAGTTCTTACCGTCGTCCAGATGATAATTCTTTTTGCGGGCGGAATGCCGTTTTTCGACAGCGTCGTTCTGTCGTTCGGGACCGCGGGTACGGGAGGCTTCGGTGTGCGAGCCGACAGTATCGCGTCGTACAGTCCGTATCTTCAGAACGTTATCACCGTGTTTATGGTGCTTTTCGGCATCAATTTCAATCTTTTTTATCTGATTCTTATTCGCCGCGTAAAGTCCGTTTTCAAGAATACCGAACTCTGGTGCTATCTCGGACTTTTCGTCTTTGCCTCCGCCCTTATTGCGATAAACATTTATCCGACGTACGGTTCCGTTGAAGAGGCCGTCCGCCTTTCGACTTTCCAGACCGCGTCGATAATGTCGACTACGGGTTATGCGACCGCGAATTTCGATCTGTGGCCCGGACTTTCGAGGTCGGTGCTTCTTTTGCTGATGTTTATAGGCGCGTCGGCGGGTTCGACTGCGGGAGGTCTTAAAGTTTCCCGCGTTATAATGCTTTTCAAAACGATGCGCAAAGACCTGAAATACCGTCTCCACCCCAAGACCGTAAGCGTCGTCCGCTATGAGGGAAAAGCCCTTGATAAGGCGACGGTCCTCGGCGTCGGTTCGTATTTTATACTCTACGCCGTACTTTTCGTTCTTGTATTTTTCATTCTTTCATTCGAGCCTTTTACGATGGAAACAAACATCTCGGCGGCGGCAAGTTGTATAAACAACGTCGGTCCGGGGCTCGGAAGCGTCGGTCCCGCATCAAGTTACGCAGGGTATTCGTGGCTTTCGAAAATCGTGCTTTCGTTTGCAATGCTTTTCGGACGCCTTGAACTTTACCCGATGCTGTTTCTCCTTACCCCGACAGTCTGGAAGAAAAATTCATAAGAAAATCAAAAACCCTCTTGCGGAGTGCAAGAGGGTTTTTTGCTATTTTATAAGCGAATACATTGCCATATCGCAAATTCTTCCGTCTTTGACGGCATTGCTTTTCAATATTCCTTCAAGCATAAAGCCTGCTTTTTCGAGAACCTTTCGTGACGCTGTGTTGTGAGCAAACGGCTCCGCGTAAAGCCTTAAAATATCCGTTTCGGAAAATATTTTTTCGCAAAGCAGACGGACGGCTTCTGTCATTATCCCTTTACTCCAATATTCTTCGGGGAGGTAATAGCCAATTTCGGCAGTCCTGAAATGAATGTTTTGCTGTCTGAAAGCCCCTATGTTGCCGACCGCTTTTCCGTCAAGACATACGGCAAAAGCAAAAACCTTGTCTTTGTCGGAAGAAGTCATTGCGTTTATATAGTCTTCAGCATCTTTTTCAGTATACGGATAGGGAAGTCCGTCTCTCAGATTTTTAAGAATATTTTTGTTTGAAAGAATTTTAGCAAGATCTTTCGCGTCGGAAATCTCCCATTCTCTTATCGAAATCATGAAGCCTGCCTCTGATTTTTTAGATCAAAGACTGATTTTACTCTTCTGTCGTAGTCTTTTGTGAAAAGATGAATTATAAGTTCCTCGGTCGAGGCGAGGAATGCTATTATGCATACGGCGAAAGAATACGGAGTTCCGAAAGAAAACGCAAAGGCGTACGGAAGCCCGAAAACGCCTGCGCCCGTAAGTTTATTGAGCCATGTGTGTATCGCCGCGAAACGTTTGTATTTTATTGCCGCGGTGATGTACGCCGCAATGCGGATAATGAGGATAGCGGCAACTCCGTACCATATTGCTGGAGGGAGCGTCTTTATGAGCGTCGGCAGCATTTTTATTACCATTACCCCGTAGAAAACAAGGTCGGAAATGCTGTCGAGGGTCGCTCCGAAATCGCTCGACTGTCCGAGTTTCCGCGCGATAGTTCCGTCGACGACGTCAGAAATTCCCGCAAGGGTATAGATTATGAGAAACCATACCGTTTCAAGCGGAATAAATATGAGGACAAGACAGGCGATTATCCTTAAGGACGTTACGCTGTCCGCAAGATTCCATTTATGCTTTTCTTTCAAGTTTTCCCCTCTTTTTACGGCTTTTTCTTTTCGAAAACGACCGTCTGTTCTTTCATTGATATTTTTACGGAATATCCCGCCAGCTCTTTTTTGTACCGAAGAAACGAATGGTCGAGCGGCACGCCGGCGATTCTCCCGATCTCTTCAAAGGTGAGAACAGTTTTATCTTTTCCGTTTTTTTCTATATAATCAAATAAGACCGAATATTTCATATTTCGACCTCCACTGTATTATAACCGACGAACAGTAAAATGTCAAGGGGTCAGAAGACGACCTGAACAAGAATCATATAAAGGACCGTTCCCGAAATTATCGAAAGGAACGTGTTGTGTTTCCATTTGTGAAGCAGGGCGACCGCCGCTATTGTTATCGCCTCGGGAATTCCGTAGGGGTATTTTATAAACGAAACGCTTTTAAGACAGTAAACGACGAGCATTCCCATAAGTGCGAACGGCAGGACTTTCCCGAGATATTCGACGGGTTTCGGCACTTTTTTCGTAAAAAGCAGGAACGGAAAAAAGCGGATAAGCGCCGTGACGACAGCCATTATCGCAATTGTTATGATTATGTAACTATTCGACGGCATCTTTTTTCTCCTCCTTTATTATGAAACGTTTTTCCGCAAAGAGGAGGACTGCTATTGCTATCATCGACGGGATAAGGAAGTTTTCCGAACCGAAAATAAGCAGGCAGACAGCCGTTACCGCAACGCCCGTTATCGCGGGCAGATGATTGTCGGCTTTTTCCCACTGTTCGACGAATATGATGACGAAAAGCGCGGTCATCGAGAAATCGACGCCCGTGGTGTCAAAGGGAAGTGCCGTTCCGATAAGCGCTCCGAGAGTCGAACCGATTATCCAGTAAGACTGGTTGAGCGCCGAAAGGGTCAGAAAATATTTTTTTCTGTCTATATCGTCCGGAAGCCACGGCGAACATACGAGCGAAAACGTTTCGTCGGTAAGGGAAAAAATGAGGTAGGGTTTTGCCTTTCCCATGCCCTTGTAACGCTGAAGCATCGAAACGCCGTAAAAAAGATGTCTTATATTTACCATTAAGGTCATTATCGCGGTCGTCACAAAAGAAACGCCGCCCGAAAGCAGGTCGACAGCGACATACTGCATCGAACCCGCATATATCGTGAGGCTCATAATGGGAGCCCACCACCATGCAAAGCCTTTGCTCTGGAGCATTATCCCGAAACCCGCACCGAGGACGAGATATCCCGCCATTATAGGAAGCGAGGCTTTGAACGCCGCCCTGAATGTTCTGTTTTTCATAATTCTTTTTCTTTCCTTAGGCAGAGCGGAATTGAATGCCGTGCCTATTTTCTTCTGTCTAAAAAAACGGGGACACGTCCCCGTTTTTCTTTATTTTTCGTTTCTCATCAAAATCTTCATTCTTGTTGCGTGGTCGAGAATTTTCTTTCTCAGTCTTATCGATTTCGGCGTAACTTCGAGAATTTCGTCGTCGGCGAGGAATTCAAGCGCCTGCTCAAGGCTGAATTTTCTCGGCGGGACAAGTCTCAGTGCGTCGTCGTGACCCGAAGAACGGATAGCGGTCATGTGCTTTTTCTTGCAGACGTTTACCGTTATGTCGTTGCTTCTTAAAGATTCTCCGACTATCATTCCCGCATAGACTTCGGTCTGCGGATCAATAAACATCGGACCCGAATCCTGCGAATTGAAAATTCCGTAGGTGGTCGCCTCACCCGTTTCGTAAGCGACGAGCGAACCGTTTGCGCGGCGGGGAATTTCGCCTCTGAACGGCTGATAACTGTCGAAGATCGAGTTCATAACGCCCTCACCTTTGGTGTCCGTTAAAAATTCGTTCTTATAACCGAAAAGTCCTCTTTCGGGGACGATGAATTCAAGACGCGTGCGGGAGCCGATTTTTGACATGTGCTGAAGTTCGCCTTTGCGTATTCCCATTTTGGACATTACAGCGCCCGTCGAGTCGTCGGGGACGTCGACGATAAGTCTTTCCATAGGTTCGCACATAACGCCGTCTATCTCTTTCATAAGAACTCTCGGCGTGCTTACCTGAAATTCATATCCCTCTCTTCTCATCGTCTCAATGAGAATGGAAAGGTGCATTTCGCCTCTGCCCGAAACTTTGAACGCCTCGGTGGTGTCAGTGTCGGAAACGCGGAGCGAAACGTCTTTGAGAAGTTCCTTGTAAAGTCTGTCGCGCAGATTTCTCGAGGTGACGAACTTGCCCTCTCTGCCTGCAAAGGGGCTGTCGTTTACCATAAAGGTCATTTCCATTGTCGGCTCGGAAATCTTGACGAACGGCAACGGTTCGGGGTGTTCGACGTCGCATATAGTATCACCTATCGTAACGTCTTCAATACCCGAAACGCAGATTATTTCGCCTATCGACGCTTCGGTGACGGGAACTTTCTGCAGCCCTTCGAATTTATAGATGTTTACCGCTTTCGCTTTGTGAAGAGGCCTGTCCTCGTGGTAGTCGGTAAGCATTATTTCCTGACCCTGTTTTATCGTTCCTCTTTCGATACGTCCGACGGCGATACGTCCGACATAGTCGTTATAATCTATCGACGAGACAAGCATCTGCAAAGGTGCGTCGGGGTCTCCTTCGGGGGGATCTATATAGTTTACTATCGTGTCGAAAAGCGGTTGGAGATTTTCACTGCATTCGGGAGTAAGTCCCGCAATACCCTGTCTTGCCGAAGCAAAAATAACAGGGGAGTCGAGTTGTTCGTCGGTCGCGTCAAGGTCGAGAAGAAGTTCGAGGACTTCGTCGACGACTTCCGTCGGTCTTGCGTCGGGTCTGTCGATCTTATTTACGACGATTATGACCTTGTGTCCGAGTTCGAGCGCTCTTTGAAGAACGAATCTCGTCTGCGGCATAGGTCCTTCGAATGCGTCGACAAGCAGAAGAACTCCGTCGACCATCTTTAAGATACGTTCGACCTCTCCTCCGAAGTCGGCGTGGCCCGGAGTATCGACAATGTTTATTTTTACGTCTTTATACTGCACCGCGGTGTTTTTTGCAAGGATAGTTATTCCTCTTTCGCGTTCGAGGTCGTTCGAGTCCATAACTCTGTCGTTTACGACCTGATTTTCTCTGAAAACGCCGCTCTGTTTGAGCATTTCGTCGACAAG
>CAKSQP010000028.1 GCA_934486965.1 uncultured Eubacteriales bacterium | reverse complement strand
TCCCGGAACAGCCGATAAGAATACCACGGAGAAAACAGCGATGCCCGCGCAAGATCGGACAGACTGATTTCCCCTGTTTTATTCTTTTCTATGTAGTCCTGCATTCGCTGGACAGCCAAAATCTGTTCTCTCATACTTCTCAACTCCTTACCGAAACATTATACCGTGTCGGGAGAATTATCTCTCGACTTTTTTTGCCTTTTTGTTCTGCTCAACATTTACGGCGGCAACATCACTTGCTTTTATATTCCGAAATCGGTATATATGCAGAAACAGCGCACTGAAAAAGGCACTTGCGAAAACAAGTGCCTTTTTGGTGGAGACGGAGAGGATCGAACTCTTGACCTCTTGAATGCCATTCAAGCGCTCTCCCAGCTGAGCTACGCCCCCGAGTATTTAATTGGTGGAGACAGCGGGGCTCGAACCTGCGACCTCTCGGATGTGAACCGAACGCTCTGACCAGCTGAGCTATGCCTCCGAAGATATCAATACCGTATTTACTTTTTACATTAAAAATGAAGAACTCCCATACCGAAGTACGGGAGTTCTGGTGGAGACGGTGGGGATCGAACCCATGACCTATGCGTTGCGAACGCATCGCTCTCCCAGCTGAGCTACGCCCCCGTAATTCCCGTTTCTGGTGTTTTGCTGAAAAAAGCACTTACCTCTGCAAGTGCTTTTTTCATGGCTGGGAATGAAGGATTCGAACCCTCACAAACAGAGTCAGAGTCTGTCGTGCTACCTTTACACAAATTCCCAATATGATTGAGAGTCCGACGCTGTTTTTTGAACAGCATCGGAAGTTGGTCCGAGCGGCGGGAGTTGAACCCACGGCCTCTTGAACCCCATTCAAGCGCGCTACCAAACTGCGCTACGCCCGGAGACTTTTCTCAACGCAAAGTATTATATCACATTTTTTTTCGTTTTGCAATAGGTAAATCAATATTTTACACAAATTTCAAGAAATATTTTTTTCTGCAATCTTTATACTGTCCGTATTATCGTACACTCACTCAGATATAATGAAGTCAGAAAAAAAACAAAGGAGAAATCAAAATGATCTTCGCAATAATATTTCTTATCGCTCTTTTCTGCTTTCCCGACATATCCTTTTTTGCGCTGATACTGTTTTCGGTATATCTGATCTGCACTCTTCTGCCCGAAATAGCGGCTAAAACGGAAAGCAAAAATACTAAAGCCGCTTAGAAAGTTCCCGTTCAGCCGTCAGATAAGCCTTTTCTATATAAGAATCGGGAGAGAAAGAAATTTCATGACACGCAAGTTTGCCTGCAAAAAATGCAAGCGCCGCAGGGTTTTTGACAAGAAACGGACCTATAAGTTGCGTAGCGTAGAAATTTCCGCTGATAAAGCCGTCGGCATTCCCCTTTTTATCATTTCCGAGCGACGGATTGAGCAGAAGTTCAAAAGCAGGCGACGATATCCCCGTAAAGACGGAAGAAGTGTTGATAAATCCGACTGCCGCCGCCGAAAAAACGTTGTCTTCCGAAGTGATAACGTCTCCCAAAAACCGCTGCTCCGTTTTCAGTTCGGTTTTGTATTCAAAGACATTTGCCGCGGGAAAAGTTTCGTTTCCGACCGAAATTTCAGAGCCGAAAACCGACATTGCGTTTCCAGTGGCAAGGAAAATGCTTTTTTCAAGAGCCGTCAATATTTCTTTTGAAAAGGAAGACAGCCTCTTCCCCGCCTCAACAAGTGCGGTCTCGGTTCCCGAACCTATATATATAAAGTCGAATCCGTCAAACGACGGAACCTCCTCGGAACGGGTAACATCTACCGAACAGCCGTTGTCTTTGAGGGTCTTTTTAAGAATTTCAACATTTCCCCTCTCGCCGTAAAGAGAAAGTAATTCGGGGAAAAGATGTAAGATATTTATACTCATAAAACGCACCTATTTCGCTGTCGGAGTCTCGACTTTTACTCTGTCGTAAAGTTTATCCTTATCGGAAAAACAGGTTACGGCAAAGAGTTTAAGGTCTGTGGGCTCCGAAATAATTTTGCCCATTTCGTCAAGGTCGGGAACGACTTCCGTTTTAATATCTCCGAAATCGGAGACTGAAAATCGCACCGCAAGGTCGTATGCGTACTTTCCGCAGAGAAGGATTCTTTTTATATTCGAATCACGGAGTTTCTCAAAAGAAATATCCCAGAGCCAACTTGTTTCCGCCGTGTAATATTTTCGGCTTATCGCGTCGACGATTATAACGAGCATCGACGGGTCCTTCTGCGCCGCAACATATTCAAGGCTCTGGTTGTAAGACGTGGAATTTTCGTGCTTTGAGGTTATGAGAAGACCTTTGTTTTCCCCTGCGGTAAAGCGAACGACTCTTCCGTTTTTCATAACAAAAGAACTCAGGGATTCCGCCGTTTTTTCCGCAGGAACGCCGAGAAGAGAACAAACAGCAAACGCCGCGCAGAGATTATATACGTTATATCTGCTCGCAAATGCAAGTTTAATTTTATTTCCGTTGACCGACGCCTCGGTATTCTCAAGATCAAGTCCGTCGACGGTATAGGAGATTTCAGGTCTTGAATAACCGCAGTTTTCGCACCCGTAATTTCCGAGATGAGTGTAGTGGAACCACTTATAATCAAGTTTATTGCCGCAAACAGGACAGTAATAGCAATCGTTATACAGAGAATTCGTTTCGGGAGTCGAATATCTGTTTTCGTCCATTCCGAAATAGACGCAGTTTTCGCGGTTCAGACCGTATTTTCTGATAATAGGATCGTCGCCGTTCAGAATAAGAACGGCATTCGGAATAAGGTCGACGGCGTCCTTTACTATATTATAAATAAAGAATGGGTGAGCGTTTCTCGTCATCTGATCCCTGTAAAGATTTATGACGGCAAAATGAGTAGGCTTAATATATCTGAAAGTATGTCTTGCATATCTTTCATCGCTTTCCAAGACGACGACATCGCCTTTTACTTTGCCCGAAAAAGTTGCATTTTTCAGAAGCAGGGTGGTGACGCCCTCTATCTGATTGCTCCCCTCTTTATTCCATATTACTTTTTTGCCGGAGTCGGAAAGAACGTTCGCTATCATTTCGACAGTCGATGTTTTTCCGTTCGAACCGGTAACCGCAACAACCGCTTCGGGGAGCGTTATTTTCGACAGGATATCGGGACATATCTTCAACGCGACAGCGCCCGGAAGACTTGTCCCCTTTTTTAATATTCTGCCGACAAAAACAAGAATTTTGCAAACAAGAACAGCAATAAATCTCATAAAAGGATTACTCCCGCTTTTTTACAGACTTCTTCGGTATATTCGTCCCATATCGACGACTGAACTTCGCCTATATGCGCTTTTCCAAGAAGCAGCATGCAAAGTCTGGACTGACCTATACCGCCGCCTATTGTAAGAGGAAGTTTTCCGTCAAGCAACATTCTGTGGAATTCACAGTTTCTTCTTTCGTCGCAGCCCGCCTCTTTCAACTGTCTGTCAAGGACTTCGGGGCTGACGCGGATACCCATTGACGAAACTTCAAGGGCGCAGTCGAGCGTTTTATGGTAGAAAAGAATATCTCCGTTAAGAGACCAGTCGTCGTAGTCGGGAGCTCTTCCGTCGTGCTTTTCGCCGGATCTGAGTTTCCCGCCTATTCCCATTATAAAGACAGTGCCGTGCTCTTTTACAAAAAGGTATTCTCTTTCTTTGGGTGTTTTGTCGGGGTACATATCTTCAAGTTGCTGAGCGGTGACAAAGGTAACTTCTCTGCAAAGTTCGGTATCTATCTGATGAAACTTTGCTTTTACCGTATCAAGAGTGTGACAGATAGACGTAACTATCGCGGTCACGGTCTGTTTCAGATATTTTTCGTTTCTGTCTTCGTTTGTTATAACCTTTTCCCAGTCCCACTGGTCGACATATATAGAATGAAGATTATCGAGGTCTTCGTCTCTGCGGATAGCGTTCATATCGGTATAGATTCCCTTGCCGTCATGGAAATCATATCTGTAAAGAGCCATTCTTTTCCATTTTGCAAGAGAATGAACGACCTGCGCTTTTTTGTCGGTCGCCTTAGAATCGAATTCAACGGGGCGCTCTATTCCGTTAAGATCGTCATTGAGACCCGTTTTCGGATCGACGAAAAGAGGCGCGGAGACGCGTTTGAGGTTAAGCGCCGCGGCAAGCGTATCCTGAAAATTTCTTTTTACAAGACTTATCGCCGACTGAGTGTCGTAAAGATCAAGGACCGATTTATAATTTTCGGGCATGAAAGATTTCATATTTTCCTCCGGACAGTACATATTATAAGTGATTATAACACTTTTTTACCGATAACGCAATACCCCGAAAAACATTTTTTTAAGTAAATGGCAACGGGACGAAATTTCTGTTACAAAATTGGCAGACTCCGCAAAATCAATTGACAATACGGGTATAATATGATAAAATTGAACTGTATGGGGGCGTACTGGCTTTCGACGGATAAACTGAAGCTTGATAAGCGGGTAGTGTCGCGGAAATCACTTAAAAGTCCGCAAAATTAAAATTAAACGCTAACGACAGACAGTTAGTTGCTGCCTAATTAAGGCAGTCGTCCGACCTTTGAGCGCTGCGGCGAAGGATCGGGCGTAACACAGCAGCCAACGGTATAAACGGGCGCCGGGACGCTTGTACCGTATAATTCCGGATACAGTGCCGACGGATTTGTTTACTGTTCCGCCGTCGCCGAGCCTGAACAATAAACTACACCCGTAGAAAGTCCTGCGGATCTTTTTTCGGACAGGAGTTCAACTCTCCTCGCCTCCACCAATAAAAACTTTTTCCGATATTGTCGAAAATGCAATCCCGATATGAAAAATCAGCAATTCCATAATTCGGAAAAAGGTGGTAGAATAATACTGTGGAAAGTTTGGCTTTCCGATCTGTATTGAGTTTTGCCGGCGGCTGTCGGCAGAATACGAATATGATTTCAGAGCCGCGGCTGTAAGCGTCAGCCGCTTTTATTAGAAATCATATCGGTAAAAGTGTTATCGAATTAAGAATTATAAGAAAAGGAGTCTTGATTATGACGAACAATGCAACTGTACTGAAGTGGCTTGACGAAGTCAAAGCCCTCGTTAATCCCGACAAAGTTGTCTGGATAGACGGAAGTGAGGCTCAGCTTGACGCTCTCCGCAAGGAGGCTGTCGAAAGCGGCGAAATGATTAAACTCAACGAAGAGAAACTTCCCGGCTGTTATCTTCACAGAACAAAGCCGAACGACGTCGCCCGCGTTGAGGACAGAACATTTATCTGCACCGAGACAAAAGAAAACGCAGGTCCGACCAATAACTGGTGCGACCCGAAAGAAATGTACGAAAGACTTTTCGACATTGCAAGAAATTCCTACAAAGGAAGAACAATGTATATCATTCCCTACTCCATGGGTCCGATAGGTTCTCCCCTTGCTAAAATAGGTATTGAAGTCACAGACTCTATTTATGTCGTTCTTAATATGGCTATAATGACCAGAATCGGCGCGAAAGTCCTCGAAGTTCTCGGCGACAGCAACGACTGGGTACGCGGTCTCCACGCAAAATGCGACGTTGACCCC
Organism: uncultured Eubacteriales bacterium; assembly: GCA_934486965.1. Taxonomy (GTDB): domain Bacteria; phylum Bacillota; class Clostridia; order Oscillospirales; family UBA644; genus Geddesella. The sequence continues at coordinate 10,846 of CAKSQP010000028.1, read as the reverse complement.
GAAAAGAGATATATCTGCCACTTCCCGCAGGATAACACCATCATTTCCGTAAACTCCGCATACGGCGGAAACGTTCTTCTCGGAAAGAAATGTTTCGCACTCCGTATCGCTTCCTATCAGGGTTGGAAAGAAGGCTGGATGGCTGAACACATGCTTATCCTCGGTCTTGAAAATCCGAAGGGCGAAATCAAATATGTTGCCGCGGCATTCCCCTCCGCCTGCGGTAAAACAAACCTCGCAATGCTCATTCCTCCGAAGTATCTCCGCGACAGAGGTTATAAGATCTGGACCGTCGGCGACGATATCGCATGGATGAGAATAGGCAAAGACGGCAGACTTTATGCCATCAACCCCGAAAACGGCTTCTTCGGAGTCGCTCCCGGAACAAACGAACATTCGAACTTCAACGCTCTCGAAAGCACGAAGAAGAATACCATATTCACGAACGTAGCCCTCAACACCGACGACAACACCGTTTGGTGGGAAGGTCTTACAAAAGAAATTCCTCAGCACATGATCGACTGGAAGGGCAATCCTTGGGATCCCGCAAAATTCGACAAGAAAGACAAGTCGACTTATGCGGCTCACCCGAACAGCCGTTTCACCGCTCCCGCAAAGAACTGTCCCTGCGTTTCGAGCGAATTCGATAAAGGTGCAGGAGTTCCTATCTCCGCTATAATCTTCGGCGGACGCCGCGCTAAGTGCGCACCGCTCGTATACCAGTCCAAGAACTGGGTAAACGGCGTATTTGTCGGTTCGACAATGGCTTCCGAAACTACGGCTGCTGCCGCAGGCGCTGTCGGAGTTGTCCGTCGCGACCCGATGGCAATGCTCCCCTTCTGCGGATACAACATGGGCGACTACTTTGCTCACTGGCTTGAAATGGGCGAAAAACTCGGCGACAAAGCACCGAAGATCTTCAATGTCAACTGGTTCAGGACCGATGACGAAGGAAACTTCGTATGGCCCGGCTTCGGCGACAATATGAGAGTCCTCAACTGGATAATCGACCGTTGCGAAGGAAAAGCAGACGCAGTTGAAACCCCGATCGGATACGTTCCCAGACCCGAAGACATCGACCTTACCGACCTCGATATGGATATAGAGACCCTTAAATCCATTCTTAAAGTCGATAAAGACGTTTGGGAAAAGGAAGCAGCGGAAATCGAAGAGCATTACAAGAAATTCGGAGACAAACTCCCCGCGGCTCTCAGAGAGCAGCTTGAGAACCTCAAGAAATCTCTTGCAAATTTATAAAATAATCAACGATTCACCGGGAAACAACGACTTTCGTGTTCCCCGGTGTTTCTTTGAGTTTTACCGAAAAACAACGCGTTTTTGCAAATCAAGAGCGTGCATATCGATAATTGCAATACCGATATGTAAAAACGGCAATTGAAAAACCTGTAATAATATGTTATAATAAGACGAAATAAACAGAAAGAAGGTCGTGACCTCCGTCACGCTACTGTCAAACAGAAAGGTATGTGAACACTATGAACAAAATTTCCATTATCGGAACCGGCAGCGTCGGATCCACAATCGCCTATACGCTTACCGTTATGGGAATCGCTTCGGAGATCGTAATGATCGACATTAACAACGAAAAGGCTCTCGGAGAAGCCCTTGACATCAGACAGGGTACGCCGTTCTGCAGCAACTGCATGATATATGCGGGCGATTACAGGGACGCAGTAGACTCCGACATCGTTATCCTCACTTCGGGAGTTGCAAGAAAACCGGGTCAGACAAGACTTGAACTTGCACAGACAAACGTCAACATAACAAAGTCGATTATCCCCGAAATCACAAAATACGCTCCCGACGCGACCTACATTATCGTCAGCAACCCCGTTGACATACTCACCTATACTTTCTGCAAATATTCGGGAATTCCCGAAAACCGCATAATAGGTTCGGGAACAATTCTCGACACCGCAAGACTCCGTTCGAGACTTTCCGAATACTACAACATCAGCCAGAGCAACGTTCACGCTTACGTTTTCGGCGAACACGGAGATTCTTCCTTTATTCCCTGGTCCGTTGCGAATATTTCGAACGTTCCCATAAGCGAATGTAACAGCCTTATCACGACCGGCGGAATAAAAGCCCCCGAACTCGACCCCTCGGAAATCGAACAGTATGTCAGAAAATCGGGAGGAAGAGTTATTGCAAGAAAAGGCGCTACTTTCTATGCCGTTTCAATTTCCGTCTGCCATATCTGCAAATGTCTTCTCGGCGGAATGGACACAACAATGACCGTTTCGACAATGATGCACGGCGAATACGGAATAAACGACGTTTGCCTGAGCACGCTCAACCTTGTCGGAAACAAATGTCTCAGAGGTAAAGTAAACGTAATGCTTACCGACGAAGAAATAGCAAAACTTCACAAGAGCGAAGCAACTCTCAAAGAAGTTATAAAGAGCCTCGACCTTTAATTTACGGAGGAAAAACGTATGGAGTACCGTATAGAACACGATTCAATGGGCGAAATGAAAGTCCCTGCCGACAGGCTGTGGGCGGCGCAGACCCAGAGAAGTCACGAAAATTTTGAGATCGGCGTCGGGATCGAAACCATGCCGAGAGAAATAACACACGCTTTCGGAATTCTGAAGAGAGCGGCGGCAATGGCGAACGCCGAACTCCGTCCCGAAAAGATGACCGCAGAAAAACTTGCGGCAATAACCGAAGCGTGCGACGAAGTTATTTCCGGAAAACTCAACGACCACTTCCCTCTTGTCGTATGGCAGACAGGTTCGGGGACCCAGTCGAATATGAACGCAAACGAAGTCATCGCAAACAGAGCAAATCAGATAGCAGGCAAAAAACTCTGCCACCCGAATGACGATATCAATATGAGCCAGTCTTCAAACGACACTTTCCCGACCGCAATGCACATTTCGGCAGTCACGGTTCTTGAAGACAAACTCATTCCCGCAATAGAAACACTTATCGAAACCTTCAAACGCCTTGAAAAAGAAAACGAAGGCATTGTCAAATCGGGAAGAACACATCTTCAGGACGCGACCCCGATAAAATTCAGCCAAGAAATTTCAGGCTGGCGTTCAAGTCTTGAAAGAGACGTCGAACTTCTTCGCCTTGCACTGAAACCGCTTTACGAACTCGCTCTCGGAGGGACTGCGGTAGGAACGGGACTTAACGCTCCCAAAGGTTTTGATGAACTTGTAGCAAAAAAGGCTGCCGAACTCACGGGAAAACCGTTCGTCACAGCCCCGAATAAATTCCATTCTTTAACTTCAAAAGACGAACTTGTCTTCGCGCACGGTGCGATAAAAGCGACCGCCTGCGATATGATGAAAATTGCAAACGACGTTCGCTGGCTCGCAAGCGGACCTCGCGACGGTCTCGGAGAAATCCATATTCCCGAAAACGAACCCGGTTCGTCGATAATGCCGGGAAAGGTAAACCCGACCCAGTGCGAAGCCGTAACGATGGTTGCGGTTCAGGTTATGGGTAACGATGTCGCGGTAGGAATGGCGGCGTCGCAGGGCAACTTCGAACTCAACGTATTCATGCCTGTTGCGGCTTATAATTTCCTGCAGTCGGCAAGACTTCTCGCAGAGGCAATTCTTTCCTTCAACAAGAACTGCGCTGTCGGAATCACCGCAAACAAGGAAAAGATGTATCACAATCTGCACAATTCCCTTATGCTCGTAACCGCGCTCAATCCGTATATCGGATATGAAAACGCCGCAAAGACCGCGAAAAAAGCGTTTAAGGAAAACATTTCCTTAAAAGAAGCGTGCGTTGCTCTCGGTTTCCTGACCGCCGAAAAGTTCGACGAGGTTTTCCACCCCGAACAAATGGTCTGATTGAAGCAAAAAGGAAGGTATTAAAATGAAAGTCAGTTATTTCCCCGGCTGCACTCTTCGCACAAAGGCGAAAGACCTTGATTTTTACGCAAGGGAATGTGCAAAGAAGTTGGGCGTAGAACTTTGCGAAATAAAAGACTGGCAGTGCTGCGGAGGCGTTTTTGTTACCGCCAAGGACGAGATCGCGACAAAACTTTCGAGCGTCCGCGCCCTTACTGCGGCAAGAGACGAAAACGAACCTCTCGTTACCGTTTGTTCCGCCTGCCATAATGTTATAAAACAGACAAATCACGCGCTTCAGACCGACCCCGACTTCGCGTCGAAAGTCAATATGTATATGCTTCAGGACGGCAAACCGTTTGTCCCCTACAACGGAGAAACGACCGTTTACCACTATCTTGAACTGTTGCGTGACGTCGTCGGTTTCGACAAATTAAAAGAAGCGGTCGTAAAACCGCTTACGGGCAAAAAGATCGCCGCTTATTACGGCTGTCTCCTGCTCCGCCCCGGCAAAGTAATGGCATTCGACGACGCTGAAAATCCGAAAATAATGGAAGATTTTATCCGTGCGCTCGGTGCAGAACCCGTCGTTTATCCCTTAAGAAACGAATGTTGCGGCGGATACATAGTTCTCGAAGATAAAGACGCCGCGAAGAAACGTTCTTCGGCGGTCAAAGAAAGCGCGAAAAAGCACGGTGCCGACATAATGGTAACCGCTTGCCCGCTCTGTAAATACAATCTTACAAAAGCCGACGGAGATATTCCCGTAATTTACTTTACGGAACTTCTTGCCGAGGCTCTCGGAATAAAGGAGGAGTACGATGCAAAGTAAAAACGAACTCCGCAAAGAGCAGATACTCAGAATGAGCGGCGTAAATCCGCTGAAATGTATGAGATGCGGAAAATGTTCCGCCACCTGCCCTTCTTATGATGAAATGGAATATCACCCGCACCAGTTTGTTTATATGGTGGAAACGGGCGACATTGACACCCTTATGAAATCAAATTCCATTTACAAATGTCTTACCTGTTTTGCGTGCGTTGACAGATGTCCGAGAGGCGTTGAGCCTGCGAAACTCGTCGAAGCCGTAAGACTTGCGGTTATCCGTGAAAAAGGCGCAAATCACCTTACTGCGAACGATATTCCCGAACTTCTCGACGAAGATCTTCCGCAGCAGGCTATCGTTTCCGCAATGCGTAAATATTCTAAATAGGAAAGGAGAATTTAACCATGCAGAGAATCGGCGTATTTGTCTGCCACTGCGGTACCAATATCGCGGGTACGGTAGATGTAAAGGCTGTTGCCGAAGCCATGAAAAAAGAACCCGGGGTTGCTTTCTCCACAGATTATCAGTATATGTGTTCGCAGGCGGGTCAGAACATGATAATAAACGCTATTCACGAGAATAATCTCACCGGAATAGTAATTTGTTCCTGTTCCCCCCGTATGCACGAGGCGACCTTCAGAAAAACCGCAGCGGCGGCAGGTCTCAACCCCTATATGGTTGAAATCGCAAATATAAGAGAGCAGTGCTCTTGGGTACATAAAGATATGCCCGTCGGCACCGCAAAAGCAATTATTCTTGCAAAAGCGGCTGTTGCAAAAGTAAACCTCAACGCACCGCTCACTCCGGGTGAAAGCCCCGTAACAAAAAGAGCGCTTGTCATAGGCGGAGGTATCGCCGGAATTCAGACGGCTCTCGATATTGCCGACGCTGGCTTCCCTGTCGATATCGTCGAAACAAAACCGACTATCGGCGGCAAAATGGCTCAGCTCGACAAAACGTTCCCGACGCTCGACTGTGCGGCTTGTATTCTTACCCCGAAAATGGTCGATGTCGCCCAGAATGACAAAATAAGAATTTTCTCTTACTCCGAAGTTACCGACGTAAAAGGATTTGTCGGCAATTTCAACGTAACTATAAAGCGTAAAGCAAGATATGTAAAAGAAGACGTATGCACCGGCTGCGGAGCATGTACCGAAAAATGTCCGCAGAAAAAAGTTCCGAACGAATTCAACCTCGGAATGGATAACCGCCGTGCAATCTATATTCCGTTTGCTCAGGCAGTCCCCAAGGTCGCAACTATCGACCCCAACTACTGCATGATGCTCAAAACGGGCAAATGCGGAGTCTGCTCGAAAGTCTGCACCGCAGGTGCTATCGACTATAAGGCAAAAGACGAATTTATCGAAGAAAAGTACGGTGCAATTGTCGCCGCAACGGGATTTAACCCCATTTCGATGGAAAAATTCGACGAATTTGCTTATTCGCAGTCAAAAGACGTCATCACGTCTCTCGAACTCGAACGTTTAATGAACGCCGCAGGACCTACCGGCGGTACGCTTCTCCGTCCGTCCGACGGCGAACACCCGCACACTATCGTATTTGTTCAGTGCGTAGGCTCGCGTTGTTCGGCATGCGCGGACAAAGGCAAAGAATACTGCTCGAAAATCTGCTGTATGTATACAGCAAAACATGCAATGCTTATAAGAGACAAATATCCCGACACCGATGTTTATGTTTTCTATATAGACGTCCGTACACCAGGTAAGAATTTCGATGAGTTCTATCGCCGTGCGGTCGAAGAATACGGGGTTCATTACATAAAAGGTATGGTCGGAAAAGTTTCTCCCGAAGACGGAAAACTTAAAGTTCAGGCGTCCGACCTGCTTTACGGAAAGCAGCTTCACATCGACGCAGATCTCGTAGTTCTTGCCGCGGCGATCGAACCCGATAAATCGGCAAGACACCTTGCAACAATGCTTACCGCAAGTATGGATACAAACGACTTCTTCACCGAAGCTCATCCGAAACTCCGTCCGGTCGAAAGCCCGACGGCAGGCGTATTCCTTTCGGGAGCCTGCCAGGGACCGAAAGATATTCCGGAAACCGTTTCGCAGGCAGGAGCCGCAGCGTCCAAGGTTATCGGTCTTCTCTGCAAGGATAAGCTCGTAGGTAACCCGTGCGTTGCTCATTCCGACGAAATGATGTGTAACGGATGTTCGACCTGTGAAAAGGTTTGTCCTTACGGGGCCATCACCTATCAGAACAAGGAATTCAGAATGCCCGACCGTACAACAAAAGTTCGCCGCGTAGCGGTCGTAAACGAAGCGGTCTGTCAGGGCTGTGGAGCATGCACCGTCGCGTGTATGTCCGGCGCTATGGACCTCAGAGGCTTCATGAATAAACAAATAATGGCGGAGGTTGACGCGATATGCAAGTAAACGAATATAAACCTCTAATAGTTGCGTTTTGCTGCAACTGGTGTTCCTATGCAGGCGCCGACCTCGCGGGAAACAACAGACTTAATTATCCGGCAGATGTAAAAATCATCAGAGTTCCCTGCTCCTGCAGAGTAAACCCGATGTTTATTCTCAGAGCGTTTCAGCGCGGCGCGGACGGAGTTATCCTCTGCGGCTGCCACCCCGGAGACTGTCACTACACCTCCGGAAACTACTACACCCGTCGCCGTATGGCTCTTCTCTTCTCAATGCTTGATTATCTCGGCATCGAAAAGGAAAGAACAAGAGTCGAATGGGTAAGCGCAGCCGAGGGCGCGAAGTTTGCGGCAACAATGAACGATTTCGTTCAGACGGTTGCGGCTCTCGGAGAAAACAAGAGACTGGAGGATTTACGATGCAAGAAATAAAACGTGAAATTCTCACTTCAAAGGCAGCCGAACTCTTAAAGAACGGAACTGTCGACAGAGTTCTCGGCTGGAAGATCGGAGAGTTTGCTTATGACGTAACTCCCGCGGTCTTTACCGATGAAAATTCTCTCGAAGAATTTGTCTTGAACGATTTCTGCGGAGCGAACTTCTCCAAATATCTGATTAAAGAAACCGCAAAAACCGAAAGCAAAGTCCTTGTGTTCTTAAAACCCTGCGACAGTTACAGTTTTAACCAGTTGCTTACAGAACACCGCTTTGACAGAGAAAAGGTCTATGCAGTAGGAGTTCCCTGCTCCGGCATGCTTGAAACAAACAGGATAAAAGAAAAAGCCGAGGGAATAGTTTCGGTTTCGGATAACGGAAAAACCGTTGAAATAGAAACGCTTTATGACGGCAAACTTTCTTTTGACAGAAACGATGTCCTTTCCGACAGATGCATAAACTGCAAATCGAAAAAGCACGTCGCCTACGACGAACTTCTCGGAGAAGACGGAGAAGTTCTTGACAGCCACCGTTTTGACGAGGTCGAAGCCATCGAAAAGATGACTCCCGACGAACGTTACGAATTCTGGCAGGGCGAACTTTCCCGCTGTATCCGCTGCAACGCCTGCCGCGATGTATGCCCCGCCTGCACCTGCGAAAAATGCGTTTTCGACAACCCCTATTCGGGAGTTGAAAACAAGGCGGCGTCGAACTCTTTTGAAGAAAAGATGTTCCATATTATAAGAGCGTTCCACGTTGTCGGAAGATGTACCGACTGCGGCGAATGTTCGCGCGTTTGCCCCCAGCATATTCCCCTGCACCTTCTCAACAGAAAATTCATTAAAGATATAAACGACTTTTACGGATTTTATCAGGCGGGAGCGGAAGTCGGAAGCCGCGCGCCCATCGTAAACTTCACGGTAGACGACCTCGAACCGTCCGAAGCCGTAGAAAGGGGTGGAAACCATGCGTAAGATCTCTATTGAAAAACTTCCCGCCCTGTTTGCCGAAATTTCCGCAAACGAAACGCTTTATCTTCCGGTGGACACCAAAGCCGGTGCGAAATTTGAAAAATGGGACGAGACAAAGACCCTTTCCTCAGCCCTCAACACCGTAAGAAGCGCAAAAGACTTCTTCTTTCCGCAGACCGAAAACCTTATGGATTTCAAAATTGAAGGAAAGAATATCGAAGTTATCGACAGCCGCAGCGAAACCGAAGATTTCGTAATTTTCGGAATAAGAGCCTGCGACGTAAAAAGTTTTGACGTTCTCGACAGAGTTTTCCTTGCCGAACCCGTTGATACATACTATATGAACAGACGAAATCACGGCGTTATAATGTCGGTCGCCTGCACTCGTCCGACGGAAACCTGTTTCTGTAAGACGTTTGACATCGACGCGGCAGAACCCGAGGGAGATATCGTCTGCTACAAAACGGACGACGCTCTTTATATGGACGCAAAAACCGAAAAAGGCAAAAAACTGCTCTCTTCTCTTGAAAAAATAACCGAAGACGCAGATAATAAAGCCGTCGAAGAGCAGAAAAAAACGATAAGAGACAGACTTGAAAAATTGCCGCTTGCATCTCTTAAAAAGGACGCTTTCGGTTCGGGCAAGACCGAGGAATTTTTCAATGCTCCGGAATGGGCGGAACTTTCCGAATCCTGCCTCGGCTGCGGAACCTGTACTTTCGTTTGTCCGACCTGCCAGTGCTACGACATAAAAGATTTCAACACCGGTCACGGAATAAAACGTTTCCGTTGCTGGGACTCCTGTATGTATTCCGAATTCACAAAGATGTCCGCAGGGCAGCCGAGACTTACACAACTTGAACGTTTCCGTCAGCGTTTTATGCACAAACTTGTTTATTATCCGACAAACAACGACGGACTTTTCTCCTGCGTCGGCTGCGGAAGATGTCTTTCGAAATGCCCGATACAGATGAACATTGTCAAAGTAATGAAAAAGTTAGGAGGTCGCAAAAATGGCTGAGATAAAAGAACCTTTGATCCCGGTCGTCGGAGTTGTTACCGATATAAGGATCGACACCCCCGACGTTAAGACCTTCAGAGTTGTGCCCCCCGACGGCAAAAAAGCCTTCGAGCATAAACCCGGACAGTGCGCGATGCTTTCGATTCCTGGTGTCGGCGAAGCAATGTTTTCGATAACTTCTTCCCCGACAAATACCGAATTTATGGAATTTTCCATTAAGAAATGCGGCTGCGTTACCGAATGGCTCCATTCAATGGAAGTCGGTCAGCAGATAACCATAAGAGGACCTTACGGCAGACCTTTCCCCGTCGATACGGAATTTGTCGGTCACGATATGCTCTTCATTGCAGGAGGTATAGGTCTTGCACCTCTCCGTTCTGTTATAAACTACTGCCGCCACTACCGCGACCGTTACGGCAAAATCGATATCGTTTACGGTTCGCGCAGTATGCAGGATCTGGTCGATTATAAAGAAATCATCGACGAATGGTCAAGCGACGCAGGAGTCACGGTTCATCTTACGATAGACCGCGAACAGCCCGAATGGTCGGGTCATGTCGGATTTGTTCCGAACTATGTCAAGGAACTCGGATTTTCGACCGACAAAATCGCAATTCTCTGCGGTCCGCCGATAATGATCAAATTTACCCTTGCCGGACTTCAGGAACTCGGATTTGACAAAACGCAGGTCTATACGACAATGGAATTGCGTATGAAATGCGGAATAGGCAAATGCGGAAGATGCAACATCGGTTCCAAATACGTCTGCAAAGACGGTCCTGTTTTCCGTTGTGACGAACTCGACGAACTTCCCAACGAATATTGATAAGGAGATTTTGAAATGGCTAATATGGTAAATGTCTATCTGTTCGGCAAAAAATACAGCGTTCCGGACGATCTTACTATAATGCGCGCTATGGAATACGCGGGTTATCAACTTGTCCGCGGCTGCGGCTGCCGCAACGGTTTTTGCGGTGCGTGCGCAACTATCTACCGTATAAAGGGCGACCGCGAACTCAAAACATGTCTTGCTTGCCAGACGAAAGTCGAAAATGATATGTATGTCGCAACGCTTCCCTTCTTCCCGCTCGTAAAACAGGTTTACGATATAGAAAAAATAAAGCCCACAGAGCAGATAATGATGCAGCTTTATCCCGAAATTTACGCTTGCGTCGGCTGCAACGCCTGCACGAAAAGTTGTACTCAGGGACTTAACGTAATGCAGTACATCGCTTACGCTCAGCGCGGAGAATTTGACAAATGCGCCGAAGAATCGTTCGACTGTGTAATGTGCGGAGTCTGCTCTTCACGCTGCCCCGCAGGTATCTCTCACCCGCAGGTAGCAATGCTCGCGCGCAGACTCA
>CAKSQP010000027.1 GCA_934486965.1 uncultured Eubacteriales bacterium | reverse complement strand
AAAATTATTTTTTAAATGAATAAAATTCAATGTTTGGGTCGTAAAATTTATAAAATTATTATATGAGATATATAAAATATAAATAAATAAAAATCTAAAATAGTGTAAAAAATATTTTATTCAAAAAAATTGTATATACTTTATCCGTTCCGATAAAAAATTTTAACACTAAATATATTTTTTTTAATCTGAGACACTGGGAATTGCCTAAAGATATTTTAAAACAATAAACTTTTTTCTTTAAGACATATAAATAAATTTCTCCAAACTGTTTTTAAAAATCAATTTTAAAATCAACATAAATTAATCAAACTACTATACTTAAATTTAGAAAGGCAGGGGCACGGGGGGCTGCCCAAGCCCCCCGTACTACAAATATGAATTACATTTAAAAATCTCATTTAGAATTTTTACTTATAAATCATATTTGAAAAGTGTATATTAAGGGACTAGTATGAAATTTTTTGACGCTATGAAGATATTCTGGTATTTGAAAGACCATCAATCTGACCCACAGTTTGAGGTTGCTTTTGAGGATACTGATTATAAGGAATTATCGGATAAAATCATTAAAAACTATTTGATTCTTATAAAAAAACTCGGTATTGAGCACTTTGAAAAAGTTAAGTTTCCCGATTACGAAGACCCTCGGATAATTCTTATTGATGATAAAGAATATAATTTCGATATAGAATTCAGTCATAATGACAGAGCGGCAACAGCGGCACTGTGTGCCATTGATTGTTTTATGGCGGATTCCGGTGAGGATTTCAAGGCAATTTTACTTACAGTCGAAAAAGCACTGAATGATTCAGTACGGCAGTAATATTTATATTTCGAAAAAACAAGGAGAGTCGCTATGACAGGACCCGATCCGAATAAAATTTATCCGAATGAAGGGATAAAGCAGGTTGTGTATATCAAAAATGTGATTACCCGTCCGAATATCATCGTCGGCGATTACACTTATTACGACGATGTTAACGGTGCTGAAAAGTTTGAAGAACACGTTACTCATCACTACGAGTTTATAGGGGACAGGCTTATTATCGGCAAATTCTGTGCGATTGCAAAGGGTATTGAGTTTGTCATGAATGGGGCAAATCACAGAATGAACAGCGTGACGACTTATCCTTTTAATATAATGGGTGGCGGTTGGGAAAAGTTTGCTCCAGCTCTTGACGATCTTCCGCTGAAAGGGGATACCGTTGTCGGAAACGATGTCTGGATAGGGCAGAATGTTACCGTTATGCTGGGCGTACATATCGGCGACGGGGCAATTATTGCGGCGAATTCCGTTGTCGCGAAAGATGTTCCGCCTTATTGCGTTGCCGGCGGAAATCCGTGCAGGGTTATCAAACACCGATTTGACGGGGAACTTACCGAGTATCTTCTGAATCTGAAATGGTGGGACTGGCCTGCCGACAAAATATTCCGCAACATGGAAGCCCTTTGCAGCGGTGATTTGGATAAGATTAAAAATATAAGGTGATGTTATTATGAATAGGCAGGATTTAATAGAGTTTTTGGCACTTTTAGATAAGTTGGCAGTCGTGAAGAATGATCGGTTAACAAATGAGGAAAAAGAATTTTGTAAATGTTGTATAGATGAACTTAAAAAATCTGCAAAACAATCCGGTTAAAATTTCTTTGCAGAATAACAGTTTATACCTATTTATAAAGGGCGAAAATAATGATGAAAATATATGAAGTATCGGACCGAAATCCTTATTTAGTGTCGGCTCTTTTGAATATATGGGAAGAATCGGTGCGGGCGACGCACTTGTTTCTGTCGGATTTTGAAATCGGGAAAATCAAAGAATATGTTCCGCAGGCTATCGGCGAAGTTGAACATCTGATTGTCGCGGAAGACGATTCGGGGCGGCTTGTCGGTTTTATGGGAACTGTTGCGAATCTGTTGGAAATACTCTTTTTGCTTCCCGAAAACCGAGGGCAGGGAACAGGCAGACAACTTGTCGGGTTCGGAATTACAAATTACGGGATAAACGAAGTGACGGTAAACGAGCAAAATCCGCAGGCTGTCGGGTTTTATAAGCATATCGGGTTTGAAACGTATAAAAGGACCGATTTTGACGAGCAGGGAAATCCGTATCCGCTTTTATATATGAAATTGTATTCAGAATAAAAAAATACGCCGACAGGAAACTGTCGGCGTTATATTTATGGGTATATCAGAAATGATTTTTGATACTTTCGGGGGCGTCTGCGGGGTCGGCGCTGACTGTGATTATTATATCGGTATCTTTCGAAACATGTTCGAGATCATCGATGAATGCTTCAAGTTTCTGCATATCGATATCGTTGCATATCTTGGTTATCGAGTCGATATAAAGTTGAGTAATGTCGAAGTTTGCAGCGAGAATTCCGTTTACAAATCCGAAGAATTTTTCGTAGTCGTCTATTCTATATTCATCGGCACTGATAAGGCGGGCCTGATGAGAAACGTCATAACGAAGTTTTGTGCCTTTTTCGATACAGACAACGCTGCCGTGATTTTCCGCAACCGCTGCGTTTACTCCGTCGATAAGAGTTTTGGTTTTGCCTGTGCCCTTAAGTCCCATAATGATTTTTACCATGGTGATACACTCCTTTTATTATATATTGACTTGTAAAAACAAGACTGTTACCTGATTAAAGTCTTTTTGCGAGTTCTTTGCCGAGTTCTTCGTATCCGGGTTTCCCGAGAAGAGCGAACATATTCTTCTTGTATGCTTCAACGCCGGGCTGATTGAACGGATTTACTCCGAGCAGGTATCCCGAAAGGGCGCAAGCCTTTTCATAGAAGAAGATGAGATATCCGAGGTTTTCTTCGTCTGCACGGTCGAGTTCAAGGACGATATTGGGAACGCCGCCGTCGGTATGAGCAAGACAGGTTCCGATAAACGCCTGTTCTTCGACAAACTGAAGAGTTTTTCCGCTTAAGAAGTTGAGTCCGTCGATATTCTGCGGGTCGTTTTCGATAATAACTTCCGATTTCGGTTCTTTTATCCAAACGACTGTTTCAAAGAGGTTGCGAAGACCTTCCTGAACATACTGACCGAGAGAATGAAGGTCGGTCGAATATATCATTGCGGAGGGGAAAATGCCTCTGTTGGTTTTTCCTTCGCTTTCGCCGAACAACTGTTTTATCCATTCGCCGAAACACCACATAAACGGTTCGTAAGAAACGGTTATTTCGGTGGTTTTTCCTTTATTGTAAAGGATATTTCTGAGGACGGAATACTGATAGCCTGACATGAGTTTGTCTATATCAATGCCAGCAACGGCAATGGGAAGAAGACCGACCGCGGTGAGGACCGAATATCTTCCGCCGATATCGTCGGGAACGACAAATGTTTCATATCCCTCTTTGTCTGCAAGACCTTTAAGTGTTCCTTTTGCTTTGTCGGTCGTTGCATAAATTCTGTTTTTCGCTCCGTCTTGTCCGTATTTGTCTTCGAGAAGTTTTTTGAAAATTCTGAAAGCAACGGCGGGTTCGGTCGTTGTTCCCGATTTCGAAATGATATTGACGGAAATGTCTTTACCCTCGCAGAGAGAAAGAACTTCGTTCAGTGCGGAGGAAGAAATTCCGTTTCCTACAAAATAGATCTCGGGAGTGTCTTTTTTAAGAAGATTGTAATTCGGGGATTTAACGAATTCGATAGCCGCACGCGCTCCGAGATAAGAACCGCCGATACCGATAACTATAAGTACCTGGCTCTGTTTTTGAATTCTTTCGGCAGCAGCTTTGATTCTTGCGAACTCTTCTTTGTCGTAATCGACGGGGAGAGTTGTCCAGCCCAGAAAATCGTTTCCCGCGCCGGTCTTATCTTTTATCATTTTGTGGGCTTCCGAAACAAAGCCCGAAAATGCGCTTATTTCTTCGGGAGATACGAATTTTTCAAGATATTTTGTGTTGAGACTGAGGGACATGTTTATTTCCTTTCCTTTATCAGTTGATGTCGTATTCGCCGTCAAGGACTATTTCGGGTGCTTTTTCGGGTTGTCTCAAAAGCGGATCATATCTGAATTTTGAGCATTTGTAACGCCTTTTTACGGGTCCGTCTTTTTTGCAGATACAGTTCTCCTTGTTGGTCAGAAGAAAACCGTATTCGCAATACGCACAGTCCGTCGGCATTTTTTTATTGAAAAGCATTTGTCTGTCCTTTCCGTATCACAGCGAATCTTTTATTTATTATAGCATTTAATATCGGTTTTGTAAACCCCCGAAACGGGATTTTTTAATGTTTTTTCATATCGCGCGGTCTGAGGTCGGGGTCGAGCGGCGCAGGGATAATCTTCGGCACCGTATCTTCGGGTTTTTCGGTATTGCGGGCAATCTCTTCCGCGATTTCCGGATTTTCTTTTAAGAACTCAAGAAACGCTTTCGCTTCTTCGAGATATTTTGACGCGATATAGTTCATTCCGCGGTAAAATCCCGCAAGTTTCCCCGGCGGAAGAAACGGTTCGCAGTGTGCGGCGACATACTCTCCGAAAATAGGATTTCTGAGAACGTCCATACGTTTCATTTCAATTGAGTCTTCTTTTATCGCAGATTCGATTTCGTCAATATGTTTTTCGAGTTTTTCAATAAATTCAGCCGCCGTGTATTTCTCTTTCGGCGGATCTTTCCGGATCTTAATTCTGTCGCGGTACATAGAATCTCCTCCTGTCTGAATTTTAACATATCCGAAAGAAAAAATCAATAAAATCGGCAAAAATTTTCCTATAAAATTTTCGGAAAAACTTTATTTTCGCTCTTTACTTTTTTGTCGATTTATATTATAATAAAGTGTAATATTATCAGCGACGGGAAAAACTATGGAAAAATTCAGAATAAAAGACAGAACGCTTGACGGCGGTCAGGCTGTATATACGGCAAAAGTAAAGAAAATAACGGATAAAATTGCCGAAGACAGAGGAGAACGTCCGAAATATTTTTCTCATACTTACGGTTGTCAGCAAAACGAAAATGACACCGAAAGAATGAACGGTCTCCTTGAAGAAATGGGTTTCGAAGAAACGAAAGACAAAGAAACTGCGGATATCATTCTTTTCAACACCTGCGCGGTAAGGGAACACGCCGAGCAGAAGATCCTCGGAAACCTCGGGGCACTCGTCAAAAACAAAAGGGAAAATCCCGATCTGAAAATCGTTCTTTGCGGCTGTATGTTCCAGCAAAAGCACGTTGTCGACAAAATCAAGAAATATAAACACGTCGATATGATCATGGGAACGCACGCTTTGAGCCGCTTCCCCGAAAATATATGCAAACTGTTCACGGGTGAAAAGAAAGTCGTGGACGCCGACGACGAAGATACCCTTCCTCTCGAAAATGTTCCCGTCAAAAGAGAAGACGGACTTAAGGCATGGGTCACCGTTATGTCGGGGTGCAATAATTTTTGCTCTTACTGCGTTGTTCCTTATGTAAGAGGCAGGGAACACAGCCGTTATCCCGAAGACGTCATAGCCGAAGTGAAAGATCTTGTTTCAAAGGGCTATAAAGACATAACCCTGCTCGGTCAGAACGTCAATTCTTACTGCAAAGACCTTGATATCGGTTACGATTTTGCGGATCTTCTGCGTGACGTAAATAATATCGACGGCAAATTCAGGATACGTTTTATGACGTCTCACCCGAAAGATGCGACCGAAAAACTTTTTGATACGATAGCGGAATGTGACAAGGTCTGCAAACATATACACCTGCCTTTCCAGTCGGGGAGCGACAGAATCCTTTCCCTTATGAACAGACGGTATACCGCCGAAAAATATCTTTCGCTCGTCGAATATGCAAAAAAGAAAATTCCCGACGTTTCCTTTACTTCCGACGTTATTGTCGGTTTTCCGACCGAAACCGAAGAAGATTTTGAAGAAACGCTCGGTCTTATAAAACAAGTCGGGTTTTCCGGACTTTATACTTTCCTTTTTTCGCCGAGACCGAATACTCCCGCGGCGACGATGGACGGGCAGATCCCTCAGTCGGTAAAAAGCGAAAGATTCAACAGACTGCTTGCCTTACAGAATGAAAATTCGGTAAAGGCAAACGAAAAATATCTCGGAAAAACCGTTGAGGTCCTTGTTGAGGGATATCCCGACGGCGACAGCGAGAATATGACGGGCCGAACGGAAGATAATACTATTGTCAGATTTCCGGCGGAAGACGGAATTATCGGAAAGTTCGTTTCCGTTAAAATCGATAAAGCATTGAACTGGGCCGTTTTCGGCCGGATCATATAAATTAAAACAAAAGGAGAACAAAAATGGCAACCGAAAACATTAAAGAACTTGCAAATAAACTCGGAGAAGCGATAACTTCAAGCAAGGAATTCGAGGAATACGACGCCGCAAAAGCAAAATACGACAGCGATGAGACTCTTCAGAAACTTATCGGCGAATTCAATGTCGAAAAAATGAACGTCGTCGAAGAAATGCAGAAAGGCAACGATAAAGACGAATCGAAACTTTCCGCGCATCAGGAAAAAATGAGAGAACTCTATGCGGATATCTTCAAGAATGAAACTTATAACGATTTCAACGCCGCTAAAAACGAAGTCGAAAAACTTGTAAACGAAGTTTACGGTATAATAAATTTCCACGTTACGGGCGAAGATCCCTCGTGCACTCACGACTGCTCGACCTGCGGCGGCTGTCACTAAATCAAAAGATCAGGAGATATTAAAATGCCTCTTTCACCGGTAATGCAGCAATATAAGGATATGAAAGAAGAGAACAAGGATTATCTTCTTTTTTACAGGCTCGGCGATTTTTACGAAATGTTTTTCGACGACGCCGTCCTTGCAAGCAAGGAACTCGATATAACGCTTACGAAAAAGGACTGCGGTCTTCCCGAAAAAGCGCCTATGTGCGGAGTTCCTTATCACAGCGTCGACACTTATATTGCGCGTCTTGTGCAAAGGGGCTATAAAGTCTCTATATGCGAACAGATAAAGAATCCCGAAACAAACGACGTTATCGGCAGAAAGATCGTCCGGACCGTAACTCCCGGAACCGTCACCGAGCCTCAGATGCTCGATGAAAAGACAAACAACTATATCGTCGGGATATACGACGACGCAGAGACAAAGGAAATGATATTCGCTTTCGCCGATATTTCGACGGGCGAAGTCCTTATTTCGGAAAAATATCAGCATTCCGACTTCAAAATGATAGGCGAGTTTTCGAAATATGCTCCGAAAGAGGCGTATTCGAATGTTCCCCTGAAATCTTTGCCGTTTCTTAAGAGTTATTTCTCCGACGAGCAGAATAACTGCGTTTTTACCGAGGGGCTTTCCTCCGATTTCGAAAAAGAAAACGCGAGAGCCGCCGTGGCTCTTCATCTCGGTGCAAACTACGAAAACTACGGATTTTCGGACGATATTGCAATAAACTGTTTCGGCGCGCTTCTTTCCTATCTTTCGAGAACGCAACTTTGCGATCTTTCTCATCTCAAGGACATTCAGTTCGCGAACCGTTCGAACTTTATGGAACTTGACTACTTTACATGGCGGAATCTTGAAGTTACCGAGACAATGCGGAACAAGGCGAAAAAAGGGTCCCTTCTTTGGGTTCTCGATAAGACCCAGACCGCAATGGGCGCAAGAAAACTCCGTAAATTCCTTGAAAGACCGCTTGTAAATATACAGGAGATATTAAAAAGACAGGGCGCTGTTTCGGAACTCTTTTCAAAGACCGTAGAACGCGATGAAATACAGCAACTCCTGTCGGGCGTAAGAGACATCGAAAGACTTTCTTCAAAACTTGTTTACGACACGCTGAATCCGCGCGATATGCGCGCTCTGTCTTCGTCGTTTGCGGTCCTTCCGAGGCTCAGAGAAATACTTTCGGGCTTTTCTTCCGACGCTCTTGTTCAGGTATTTAATACGACCGATCCTCTCGACGACCTTTATAAACTTATCGACGACGCAATTGTCGAAGAACCTCCGATAACGACGAGAGAGGGCAACGTAATAAAGGCTACATACAATAACGAAATTGCGGAACTGAAAACGTTCCTTACCGATAATAAGAGCATTATCGCAGGTATCGAGGCCCGCGAAAAGGAACGTACGGGGATAAAAACCTTAAAAATCGGCTACAACAAAGTTTTCGGTTATTATATAGAGGTTTCGAAATCGCTTAAGGATATGGTTCCGGAAGACTATATCAGAAAGCAGACGCTTGTAAACGGCGAAAGATTTATAACCGCCGAACTTAAGGATATAGAATCGAAACTTTTAACCGCAAACGAAACGATAATAAAACTTGAAAACGACGTTTTCGTTTCTATCAAAAACGAACTTGCGCAGAATCTCGACAGAATAAAAGAAACAGCCGAGGCTCTTTCCGAACTCGACGCTTTTGCGTCCCTCGCGGCAGTCGCCCGCAAAAATTCGTATGTTTGTCCGGAGATAGTTCCCGGCGGCATCATCAATATAAAAGACGGCAGACACCCCGTTGTTGAAAGAATGGTGAAAGACGAGGTCTTTATCCCGAACAATACGCTTCTCAATAATTCGACCGATATGATCTCCCTCATAACAGGACCGAATATGGCGGGTAAATCCACCTATATGCGTCAGGTCGCGCTCATTGTCCTGATGGCTCAGATAGGCAGTTTCGTTCCCGCAACGCAGGCTCAGATAGGAATTGTCGATAAGATATTCACGAGAGTCGGCGCTTCCGACGACCTTACTTCGGGACAGTCCACCTTTATGGTCGAGATGAACGAGGTCGCATACATACTCAACAACGCGACTTCCCGCAGTCTTCTTATTTTCGACGAAATAGGCAGAGGAACTTCGACTTTCGACGGAATGAGCATTGCACAGGCGGTTATAGAACACGTTGCAAAAAGAATAAAAGCGAAAGCGCTGTTCGCAACGCACTATCACGAACTTATTCCGCTTGAAGAAAAATTCGGTTGCCTGAAGAATTTCAATGTCGCCGCAAAAAGAAGGGGAGACAGCATAACGTTTTTGCGTAAGATAGTTCCGGGCGGAACAGACGACAGTTACGGCATCGACGTTGCGAAACTTGCGGGACTTCCGAAATCGGTAGTCAAGCGCGCCGAAGAAATATTAAAGGAACTTGACAGCGAAAGACCGCACTACGCGAAAACGGTTGCGGTGCAGAGCGAAGAACCGCAACTTTCACTTGCCGCAGACATAAATTCTCAGATAATAGATAAACTTGTAAATCTTGATGTTACCGTTCTTACGCCGATCGAGGCGATGAACGAACTTTTCAAACTCTCAAAAGAAGCAAAAAGCAACAATTCAGACAGCAGTCTGTAAGGAGCAGAAATGTCCGCAATTCATGTTTTAGACAGCAGTATAACAAACCTTATCGCCGCGGGCGAGGTCGTTGAAAGACCGTCGTCGGTGGTAAAGGAACTTGTTGAAAATTCGATTGACGCAGGGGCTACGAAAATAACGGTCGAGATATCAGGCGGCGGAATAAAGAGAATTAAAGTTTCGGATAACGGAATCGGAATGTCTCCCGAAGACGCCGTAACAGCCTTTCTCAAACACGCAACGAGCAAGATAACGACAAAAGACGATCTTTATTCGATAAATACTCTCGGGTTCAGAGGCGAGGCTCTTTGCGCCATTTCCGCGGTCTCCGAAGTTACGCTCATAACGAAGCGCCGCGCGGACGTCTTTGCAACAGAGGTTCGGCTGGAAGCGGGGAAAGTCGTTTCAAACGAAGAGACTTCCTATGAAGACGGAACTTCGATTTCCGTTTCGAATCTTTTTTACAATACCCCTGCGCGCTACAAATTTCTCCGTGCGGAACCCGCCGAGGCTGGTGCAGTGACGTCTCTTATGGAATGTCTTGCGCTCTCTCACCCGAACATAGCGTTCAGATATCTGATAAACGGTTCGGAAAAATTTTATACTACTGGAAGCGGAGATCTTGCCGAGACCGTATACCTTGTCTGCGGCAGGGAATACAGTAATTCAATGCTTGAAGTCGATTGCTCCGTTCCTTACAAATCGGGAGAAATATCGGTCAAGGGGTACTGCTCCAAACCTTTTTTCAGCAAAGCCAACAGAAATAAGCAGTATTTTTTCATAAACGGAAGATATATCCGTTCGAGAGTTTTGCAGAACGCTCTCGAAAACGCATATAAAAGTTACATAATGGTCGGGCGTTTTCCCGTTTGTTTCCTGTTTATAACGCTTGATCCGAAAGATATAGATATAAACGTTCACCCCGGAAAACTCGAAGTCAAGTTTTCGGACGACAAGGCGGTCTACGGACTGATTTCGGAGGGCGTTGCCGCGGCTGTAAACGGAGACAGAGTGTCGGAACAACTCGGATTTACCGAAAAGAAAATTTCCGAACCGAAACCGCAGCCGACAGTTTTTCAAAATTCGACGCCAACGCCCGCAGCCACCCCTGCCGAAAGAAAACAGACAATAGAAAAAATAATAGGCGAAAATTTAACAAAGAAAACCGAACCGATAGTATATGAAGACTGGGTTATGACTCCGCCTCCGTCGCCGGCTCCCGTTTTACGAGATTCAGCCCCCGAAGGAAAAGTCGTTTTCGGAAAATACGAAATTGAAACGCCCGAACCCGTTATTCTTCCCGCAAAGGAAGAAAAACCCGTGGTGACTGCCGTTAAAACCGAATTCATAAACGTTTCCGCCGACGATTTTGATACCGAAGTTGTCCCGTCGGAAAAGCCCGAACAGACAGTTCTCAGCGAAGATGTTGCGGATTTCAGAATTATCGGCGAATGTTTCAAATCTTTTATTATAATCGAAAGGGGAGACGACGTCGTATTTATCGACAAACACGCTCTCCACGAGAGAATGAATTTCGAAAAACTAAAAGCAAATAAGAATGTTTCTTCGCAGAATCTTCTTACTCCGATAGTATTTTCGACTTCTGCCGACAACTGTGCGTATATCTGTGAAAATGCGGAAAAACTTGCGGATTACGGCTTTTCGATAGAAGATTTCGGCAATAATACTCTGCTTATCCGCGCCGTTCCCGATATGCTCAATCCGAACGACGCCGAGGGACTTCTCGAAAATTTTGCAAATGTGAGAACCGATTCAAAGAAACTTGCCGACGCTGAACTTTTCGATATATTTTTGTATGACGTCGCTTGCAAAATGTCGATAAAAGCGGGCAAATCGCTTTCCGACGTTGAGATGGAAGCGTTGATTTCCGAATATCTCAAAAATAAAGATACTTTGAAATGCTGTCCTCACGGCAGACCGATAGAATTTTCCGTCTCCAAAAGAGAAATGGAAAAACAGTTTAAGAGAATAGTATGAAAAACAAGGTTGTTGCGGTCGTCGGTCCGACGGCTTCGGGAAAAAGCGCTCTTGCCGTCGATATCGCAAAAAAATACGGAGGAGAGGTCGTTTCCGCCGATTCCATGCAGATATACCGAAAAATGGATATCGGAACGGCGAAGATAAAAGATACCGAGGGAATACCTCATCATCTTATTGATATAGTCGACCCGTCCGAAACATATACCCTTTCGGATTATCTTTCCGACGCCGATAAGACCGTGGAAGATATTCTTTCGCGCGGAAAACTTCCCGTAATGGCGGGAGGTACGGGGCTTTATATCTCTTCTTTTGTCGACAATATTCAATTGACAGAGGCGGAGACCGATGAAGAATACCGCGAATATCTGAAAAATTATGCAAGAGAAAACGGTGCGGAGGCGCTGTATGCACTTCTTGAAAAAACAGACCCCGAAAGTTATAAAACGCTTCATGTAAACGATGAAAAACGGATAATCCGCGCTTTGGAATTTTTTCATACGACAGGTATGACCATTACGGAGCATAACGCGCTGTCCAGATCCGTTCCGTCTCCTTACGATTTTTATATTATCGGCATTACTTTCAGGGACAGACAGAAACTTTACGACAGGATCGACCGAAGAGTCGATATGATGATCGACGAGGGTTTTATAGAAGAAGTCAAAAGTCTTGATTTCGAAAACCTTTCGAAAACCGCAAGGCAGGCGATAGGCTACCTCCAGATATTCGAATATCTTGCGGGAGATCTGTCCCTTGAAGACGCTGTCGAGGATATAAAAAGAGAGTCCCGCCGTTACGCAAAGCGTCAACTTACATGGTTTCGCAGGGATAAACGTATAAACTGGCTCTATGCCGATGAGAATGAATTAAATTGTGAACTTTTTGCAACATCTATGGAAAAATTCCTTGATGTTTGATATAATTAAAAATAACAGACAGGGAAGTGAGAAAGATTGAAAAACAGTATGCGAACCGTGTTTATTATTTTTATGGTCGCTGTAATTTCTTACTTCTTTTTCAGTTTCTTTGTCGGGGTAAACGGCTCCGATTTCGACACCGAAACGGTCATTTATTCGAAATACAGCGATTATATCAGAATAGACGGCATAGCGCTTAAAAACGAGACTGTTATTTCTTCCGACGATTCGGGTATTAACGATCTCATCTACACCGTTGAAAACGGGGACAGGGTTCCCGTCGGTTCGGTCGTCGCGACATATAACACAAACGGCGTCGGAAACGACAATCTTTCCGATATCGTCAATATTAACGTCAAAATAAAGCACCTTGAGGCAAGCACGGACAAGGCAATCATGTTCGATGCGGACGGGCTTGATTCTCAGATAAAAACAGCGATAATCTCAGTGCTTTCCGACAGGGACTCAAGGTCGTTTTCTTCTCTTTCGAAAGATTTCGACTCTCTTCAGATCCTTTTTGATAAAAAAGATATTGCCGTAAACGGCGAGGATTATTATACGGGTATGCTGAATACATACGCCGACAAAAAAGAAAAACTTCTGTCGTCGAAAAACGCGAACGAAAAATCGGTAAAATCGAAAACCAGCGGTTATTTCTGCGTTTCCTGCGACGGGTACGAGG
The DNA here is from genome assembly GCA_934486965.1 of uncultured Eubacteriales bacterium. GTDB lineage: Bacteria > Bacillota > Clostridia > Oscillospirales > UBA644 > Geddesella. Next base: position 3,626 of record CAKSQP010000027.1, on the reverse strand, counting down.
GAGTTTCTCCCGACGGATATCTTGATATTACCGTCGACGCTTATGAGTCTCTTGCGGCAATGTCGCCGGAAGCGGTTCCCGATAACGCCGTCGGAAAAGTTCAGAATATCTCGACCTGGTATTTCCTTACTTCGATAGATACTTCCGACGCCGCGGATCTTACGGTCGGCGGAACGGCAAATATTGAAATAGATTTTCCGTCATCGGGCAAAAACGTTATTTCTTTTTACGTTCAGGATATCTCAAATTCGGTGAACGGCAAATCGGCGGTCGTCTTCAGGTGCGACACCGCAACTTCCGATACAGTCGCTTTAAGAAAAACAGACGCCAAACTGATGAAAAAATCGTACGACGGTTTCAAAATCAGCAGTAATGCTTTGAGAATTGTCGACGGGCAGTACGGCGTTTATGTTCTTTCCGCCCAGCGTATTGTTTTCAAGCCTGTGGAAATTTTATACAGTTCAAATGATTTTCTTATAGTCAAGTCTCCCGCGACCGCGTCGAAACCTCTTGCGTCGAAAGACGAAGTCATTATCGGGGGCAAGGATCTTTATAACGGAAAAATAGTCAATAAATAGAGGCGTTACAATGTTTGCGGAAAAACTTGCACAGATTAAGAAAAATATTGAAAACGCGCAGGCAGAGTCCCCGTACAAAGGAGAAGTTACCATTGTTGGTGTGACGAAAAATCAGCCTGTCTCCGCGGCAAACGAAATAATTGAAAACGGAATTTCGATAATTGCCGAAAACAGAGTTCAGGCGATGAAAGAAAAAGCAGAACTTCTGTTGCCGAGCAAAAGACACCTTATCGGTCATCTTCAGACAAACAAGGCGCGCGCCGCGCTGTCGCTCTGCGACGTTATCCAATCGGTCGATTCGGAAAGACTTCTTCTAGACCTTAACCGTATATCTGCGGAAACAGGAAAAGTTGCGGAAATATTTTTTCAGGTCAATATAGCGCGCGAAGAAATAAAATTCGGTCTCTTCAAAGAAGAACTTGCGGGAATAATGAAAACCGCGGCTTCTCTTGAGAATATAAAAGTTTCCGGACTTATGGCTATAATGCCGATAGAAACGAAACTTGACTACTATAAAGATATGTACGATGTCTATGCCGAAGCAAAACAGACTTCATACCCGAACATAGATCTGAAATATCTTTCTATGGGAATGAGCAACGACTATGAGGCGGCAGTTTCCTGCGGCGCAAATATGGTCAGACTCGGCAGATGTCTTTTCAATTAACGGGAGGAAAACAGATGAGTTTTTTCAAAAAAATTCTCGGCGATGACGAGGAACTCGAAAACAATCTTGACGAAGAAGAATATGAGGACAGTGCCGATTATTCGGACGACTCGGTAAAAGAAAAGATTTCTTCCGTCAGAAAGGGAAATCCGAATTTCGTTCTCGTAAAACCCGACAAAAGAGAAGAACTCTTTACGATAGCGGACGACCTTTTAAGAAAAAAATGCGTCGTTCTCAATCTTGAACTTGTCAAAAGCGATACCAGACGTTTTGTCGACTTTTTGAGCGGAGTTGCCTATGCCCTTGACGGACAGGTCAAGAAAATTGCGATAAATACTTATCTTATAATCCCCGGCGGTCTTGAGATCAGCGGGAATATTTTCGACGATCTTGAAGAATACTAATCCGAACGCCGAAAAGCAGACGCAGTATTTTCTGTCGTCGCTTTCGGATCTTATAAGACGTTACGAAGACAGCGGACGGGCGTTCTTTACTTCATTTCTTGATGAAAACGAGTATTCCTCCGCGGCGCTTTTCCTTAAAAACAGATGCGTTTTTTCTGAATGGGGCGGGCGTGACGGCGCGAGGCGTAAAGTGATAGCCGCAGGCGAATGTGAAAGATCGGATTTCCCGATAACCTGCCTTGAGATCACAGTTTCCAAAACTTCAAGGGCGTTTTCTCACCGCGATGTCCTCAGAAGTCTGATGTCTCTCGGAGTGGACAGGTCGGTTTTCGGCGATATTATCATTGCCGACGGAGGAACGGCTTTTGTTTTCTGCCTTTCACGAATGGTCGGCTACGTTTGCGAAAATCTGAATTATATTGCGGGTGACGGTTGCTCCGTAAGAGAAGTTCCGCCTGAAAATATTCCGGTTTTTGAGCAGAAATATGAAGAATTTTCTGTTTCCGTCGCTTCCGGACGGCTTGACTGTTTTGTCGCGGCTCTTGCGAAAGTCTCAAGAGAAAAGGCAAAAGATATTATTGCCGACGAGCGTGTTTTCATAAACGGAATATGCCGAAAGAATGCCGAAAAAGAAGTTTCGGAGGGCGACACCGTAACTGTTCGCGGAGTCGGAAAATTTGTTGTTGACAGACTTTCGGGAACAGGCAGAAAAGGCAAATTACAGTATAAAATACGAAAATTTATTTGATATATTAAGGAGAGGGAAAAATGTTGACACCTAAAGACATTGAAACCAAAAAGTTTTCAAGAGCAAAAGCAGGAGGCTATCACCCTGAGGAGGTCGAGCGTTTTCTTGACGACGTGCTCGACAGTTTCAACGCGGTTATCGCGGAAAAAGATCACCTTTTGAACAAAGTTGAGATGCTCAACGAAAAACTTAAAAAAGAATCCGAAGCCAAAAGAGATCTGGAAAAGGCAATTTCCGATCCTCAGCATATATATAACGAAACTCTTGCCGCGGCAAATGCAAAAGCCGATAAAATAGTTTTCGAGGCTCAGAACTACGCTAAAAAACTCATCGAAGCGGCTCATGTTGAGGCAGAAAGACAGCAGGAAGTAAGCAATCGCTTCGTTACGGAAGTCGAGGATTTCAAAACCAAACTTCTTTCTATCTACGAAAGCCACGTCAAACTTATTTCGTCTATCCCCATTATGAAGATAGACGAGGCGTCGACAGAGTCCGCAACTCTTGAAATGCTTGAAAATTCGACGGTTGACGCGTCCGCCGACGATCTTCCGAAAGAAGAACCCGCTCCCGAAACGCCTGTCGAAACCGCTGAAGAGACAAAAGAAGACACCGATGACGATTTTGATTTTTCGGGCGTTATAGAGGAACCTGCTCCTGCAAAGGATTACGTTCCCTCGCGTTATGTTGCTGCCGAACCCGAGAAAAAGCCCGAACCCGTTGTTGAGGAAAAGAAAGAAAGCCGCAGACCCTCAAGAAGTATGTATGTCGAAAAAGACGAAGATCCCGAGATCGACGGACTTTTCGATACCGAAGAGGAAAAACCCAAGAAGGCAAAGAGGAGAGGTTTTAATTTCTTCGGTTTTGTAAAAGATTCCGAACCCGATGATGACGACGATTTCGACGATGACGATTATTTCGACGACTACGACGACGAGGAATAACGGTCAATGAAAAGAATTCATAAGATATTTTTCGCGGTCGTAATATTATTGACGGTCGGTCTCGACCAACTCGTAAAATATCTTTCGGTCGTTTTTCTCAAACCGATAGACACTTTCCCGATAATTCAGAATGTTTTTCACCTGACCTACTGCGAAAATACCGGAGCGGCGTTTTCTATGCTGTCGGGTGCGAGAATGTTCTTTATTGTGATCACAGCCGTTTTTATCGCGCTTCTTATCTGGCTTATATATTCGGGAAGAGTGCAGAACATCGGCGCGGCGTATACC
>CAKSQP010000026.1 GCA_934486965.1 uncultured Eubacteriales bacterium | reverse complement strand
ATTCAAGTCCGAGCACATATTTGACACCCTCAACGTCTTCCATTTCCTTTATCATCTTTCTGACGTCTTTTTCGGGGGTCGAAGTGTCGACAAGAAGCATGTGGGTCGACGCGATATCAAAGTCTTCGGAAAGTTTGGAATTTGCTATAACGTATTCCATATCTTCCGGCAGGCACTGTCCCATATCGTAATAAACTTCGTCGTTCGTTTTATCGTAGCCGTAATATGCGGGAGGGATAAGCAACGCAAAGATTATAAGGAACACGGGGAATATTTTGACTATTCCGCCCGCGAATTTCGTCATATTCGGGATAAGCGACTTATGCTTTGTTTTCTGCAAAGGTTTATCGAGAATAAGGATAAGAGCGGGGAGAACGGTAACGCAGCCGATAACGCCGAGAAGAACGCCCTTTGCCATTACGATACCGAGGTCGCGGCCCAACGTAAAGGTCATAAAGCAGAGCGCCGCAAAGCCCGCTATCGTCGTTATCGAACTTCCGAGGACCGATGTCAGCGTATCGTCGATAGCGTGAGCCATTGCTTCTTTGTTATCGGAATATCTTTCTCTTTTTTCGTTGTAACTGTGCCACAGGAATATTGAATAGTCCATTGTTACCGCAAGTTGCAGGACAGCGGACAGCGCTTTTGTTATGTAGGAGATTTCTCCCATAAAGTAGTTTGAACCGAGGTTCATAAGTATCATCATACCGATACTTGCAAGGAAGACGAACGGAACGAGCCAGCCGTCAAGGAATACCATCATCGCGACGCACGCGAGCAGAACGGCGATACCGACATATATCGGCTCTTCCTTTTCGCAGAGGTCTTTAAGGTCGGTCACAAGCGCGGACATTCCGGAAACGAAACACTGTTTTCCCGCAATGCTTCTTATCTCTCTTATCGCGTCCATTGTAACGTCGGCAGATGTTGCGGTATCAAAGAAGATGGCAAGCATCGTCGCGTTTTCGGTATTGAATTCGTTATATATCTTATCGGGCAGAATTTCCATCGGTATCGACAGATCCGCAAGGGAATCATACCACAGAACGGTTTCGACATGGTCGACCTGTTCGATTTTTGCTTTAAGGGCGGCGACGTCCTTTTCGGACATATCCTCGACTATCACGAAAGAAAACGCGCCCTTGCCGAAATCTTTCATCAGTTCGTTCTGTCCGATGACGGTGTCCATATCTTCGGGCAGATAATCGAGCATATCATAGTTTATTCTGGTCGATATCATGCCGAGGACCGACGGTATCAGCAGAAGAATTGCTATTACTAAAATAGGAATACGGTATTTGACTACCGCTTTTGAAAAATGCATTTACGTTTACTCCTCTCCGTTATCGGAACCATGCACATAATATTCCGTTTCTATGACGTCGGGTCTCTGATTCTTCACAATCTTTACAGCCGCAAGCACGGTGCTGAGATTGAGGATACCCTCGGCAAGGACCGATACTCCGAGAAGCACGGTAAGGACTGCCGCAGACTCTGTCGGTCTGAAAACAAGGATAAGTCCCAAAGCCCCCGCAATAACGGCTTCGATAAAGATGAGCCACCATTGCTTTATTCCGAATTTCTTTGAGTCGAACGCTATCTGTATTTTGAAAAGTCCGTCCGCAAATATCGAAAGCCCGAGAGCGATCGAAATGAAATTGAAGAAGTTATCGGGTTTGAGAAGAATGAGTATCCCGAGGAATATCGAAAGAATCCCGAAAGCAAGGTCATACTGGAAAGCCAGTCTGAACAGGTCTTTTGAGAAATACCCCACGAGTCTTATTATTCCGAAAACTATAAGCATTGTTCCGCAGGCAATTCCTATCGCCGCCGCGGAGACATTCGGCAGGAACATAAAGAGAAGCCCTAAGATGCAAAGTAAAACGGAGACCGTTATATATCCTATCTTCGCGGCTTTCATAGGTCCGATCGAACGCATTTTGATTTCCCCTTTCTTTTTCGGTTTTTACGATATTATTATACCGTCAAGAAGAAAAATGTAAACGGACAAAAAAAAATCCGTGTCCTATTTTCAGACACGGAAAGGTAAATGCACAAAAAATATTTAATTTTTAACATTTTGGGGCTGTCCGCCGTACCAGAGTTCCTCCATGAGCCCGTAGCGGAGGCGCCAGAGTTTTCGGTAATCTTCGGCAAGGTCCTCTTTCATACCGTTGTTTATCCAGTCGATACATATACCGAAACAACAGCATTTATAGAAATTTATCATCAGTTTTCTGTCTTCTTCGTCGATCTCCCTGTCGGCAAAAAGAGTGTTCGCATAAACCGTCACGACGTGTCCGCAGACAGACATAAGGCAACGTTCGAAGACGTCGCGGTTCGCGGAATTATAGATATGGAACACCGCTTTTTTGTTGTCCGTCGTAAATTTCACGGCGACCGAAACGCACTGCTCGATAGAGTCGACCGTCGGGAATTCCTTTATTATACGCTCCGCGTCTTCGGTCACTATCTCGATAAGAAGCGTCGGAATATCTTCGTAATGGTAATAAAAGGTGTTTCTGTTGATACCGCAACTTTCGACAATATCCTTGACGGTTATCTTGGAAAGGGGTTTGTCGTTAAGAAGTTTTACAAACGAATCTTTTATCGCTTTCCTCGTAAAATTCGGCATTCGCGCTCTCCTCTTTCTTCTTTTGTATAATAAATATAGCATATCGGGACGAAAAATGCAAGCACTGCGGGCGGTTTTCCGCAAAAAGTTCGTAAGGGAGGCTATTGAAAATTTTACGGAATCTGTTATAATGGAAAAGGAGGATAAATGATCATGGACGGAAAGCAGACAAGAATCTTTGTAAAGCTGATAAACAGCAAAATCTTCCTGATAATATTACCCGTTTTCGGTTTGATTTTCGGGTTTTTCGCTTTTATTTTCCCGCAGTTCGGTAATGTGCCTATAACGAGGGATAAGGCGGAAACATATTCGGGATATTTCGAAAGATACGAGACCTCGAAAAATTACTGCGAAATCATCTTTTCCGACGGCTCGGAATTTGATGTCTACCCGCATACGGAAAAAGAAGAGTTCAGAAACAGAATGACTTCGCTTGAAAAAGGAACGCCGCTCGTTCTTGCGGTAAACCCGAATAACGGATATGTAATTGAAGTAAAAACCGAAAATGAGACTCTGCTCGATTTCGAAAATTCGCAACAGGAAATTTACGGATACGGAAAGGGATATATCGGCATAGGCATTTTCGTTTTTGTATGTTCGGTATTTGTTTCGGTCATCGGTTTTGTCAGAAAAAAATCGTTAAAAACAGAAGAAGAAAGACAAAAAAAGCAAGACGCGAAAGTTTCCGTATACGGGATAGATACCCCAGTTCTGAGGAACGCCGAATACGGGCAAAAAGCAAAGATATTCCTTAAAGAAACGGTTAAAGATTATGAAATAGTTTACCGACGGGTAAAAGCCGTAAACGAACTTGTTATAAACGGGCGGGTCTATGACGAAAAGAAAGCCGTCCTCGAATTCGAACACAACCTTAAAGCGACGGTCGGAGGTCATGTTATCGAGGCGGGGCTTGATTCAGACAATTTCAGTTACATATTGTTTGACGGAGAACTTATCGAGGAAAAAGAAAGACTTATATAACAAAAAAAAATCCTGCACGGTGTGCAGGATTTTTTATTATCTTTTTGTTCCGAACAGAACCTTTTCGAAAAGTTCTTTCGTTTTTTCTTCACCGAATTTCTTCATGAATACATCGGTCGACGGTCCTCCGTTTTTGAGAAGACCCGAAACGTAGTATTCGGTCTTTTTTTGCTTTTCTTCGGCGTTAAAAGCCGTTTCGGCGTCGGACGAAAGGAACGCTTTCAGATATTCTGCCGCCGCGGAGTCGAGTTCGGGCATATTTTTCGCCTTTTTCGAAATGCTTTGCGGCAGTTTTATGCTGTCGTACCAATGTTCTCCGGGGTCTCTTTCGGGGACGGCGAAAAACCTGTTTTTGACCTCTTCCAAAGCCGACGCGTCAAAAGAACCCGCAACGGTATCGTAAAGTTCGATAATAAGAGTGTCGTTACCCATTGCAAGAATTCGGTCGTAGGAATAAAGCGGCATATCCTTTTTATCGGGGACTATGATAAGGGTATCCATTTTCATAAGTCCGAAAAAGCCTTTCGCTTTCATAACCGAAACGTGTCCGAGGCCCTCGGCGCGGTATGCCGAGACGCAAAAGTTCATTCCCGAAACTTTCATTTTCGAAAATCCGCCGACGTCAAGACTTTCAAGCGGATATTTTTCGTTTAACAGGTCGAGAAGAACGTCGGTCATACCGTTTCACCGCCGTGGAGACGGAGTTTTTCAAATCCGCTCTTATGCAAGAGAATTGCCCCGATAAGCAAAGCCCCCTGCCCTACGGTGTTTACCCCTTCGGCGATCCAGTTCATCATCGCACCGTCGAAATCGCGGGAGGAAAGATATCCCATTCCGAGAGAACAGATAAAGGAAATGACAAAGAGAACCGAAATGACGGGCTTTTTGACTTTCGCGGACATTACGCAAAGTCCCGCGTTCATAAGACCGAGACCTGCGACCATAAGTCCGACGAAGACGAAGGTTCCGCTGAAAAAGGGCGGGGCGACTGCGGCGACGGCGTTTTTGCTCTGTTTATGGCAGAGAAGCGCCAACATTCCGATACCCGCAAGCATAAATCCGAGCGACTGCATCGGGAAGAACACGTCGCTCAGCGCTTCGAAATCGCAGACTTTAAGGGCGTAAAGCAGTTTATAGGTCGCTTTTAAGAAACCTGCGCAAATTACGTCTATCGTTCCTGCGGCAAAGAGAGCGAACGCTCCTTTGCTCATTTTATTATACATATCGCGGATAAGGATTATCGACGCCGCCGCAAAGAGAACTACGGGAACGTAATCGGCAAGCGACATCAGTACCGAAAATTCTTTCATGATATTTTCCTCCGTTTTATTTCTTATTCAAATGATAAATCGGGAGCAGGGGTATGATAATGGGCGTTTTGTCGGCGTAGGTATTATATTCTTCGTTGTCGCCGTAGCGTTTCATCTGGCGTTTTTCAAGACGCTGGGCGCCGTTGAACATAATATATACGATACAGATATAAGCGATTATCGCGGTTATCCACTGACCGACGGTCGCGTAGGTCGAAATTCCGCTGATAAACACTCCTGTCCAGAAAATAATTTCGCCGAGATAATTCGGGCAGCGGACGATACGGTAAAGGCCATTTGTCGCGACCATATCGGGACGGACTTTTTTCTGTGCTGATTTCTGCGAGTCGGCGACCGATTCGAGGATTATGCCGAAAACGGAAACAGCCATTCCGATAAGGGGAAGAACGGTGTCGGTGGAATTATTGACTATTCTGAAAAGCATCGGACTTACCTGCGCGACATAAAGCACGGAAACCGCGAACCATATAGTTATAAGTACAAACACGGGCATTTTCTTTTCGCTCTTTTTATCGAGCGTGCTTTTTGCAACGTCGGTCTTGCGGTAGGAGGCGTTTTTCAGTTCCCTTGCAAGCAGAAAGCCCGAAAGACGCGCGCCGTAGGCAATAAACAGAACAAGTTGTAAAAGAACGATAAAGAGAGGCGTTTCGGTCGGATTTACGAGATACATTATAAAGACCGCGATCCCGCCGCCCGCGACGGCAAAGCCGTAACCTATCGAAAGGAAGTAGACGAATTTATAGAATCCCACCGCGCACATAACGGCGCAGACGCAGAATAAAATTCCGAGAAGACCCCATGGCATATCAGCAGTTCCCCTTTCCGAAGTAATCTTTTATGTAGGCGGAAAAACTTGCGTCTCCCGTCTTTGTGTCTCCGACAAGGTCGTGGCTCAGAGTCCATTTTGAGAAAAGGATAATATGGTGCTTGCCTGCTTTTTTGATTTTCGGGAGGTTTGCCAAAATTCCGAAAAGCCATATAGGCGCCCACTTGATTCTGAGGGGTTTTCCCGCGGCGTCAAAGCACATTTTCGCCATTTCTTCATAAGAATACGTTTCTTTTCCGCCGACATTGTAAACGGCGTTCGTGTCGTTCATGTGTTCGACGATAAAAGCCGCGAAATCGGGGCAGTCGACGACGTTGGCTTTCACGGTTCCGTAGCCCTTGAGAAGTTGCATTTCGCCCTTATCTACATAGGGTTTGAAAACCTTTGCGATATCGTAGAAATAGCCTGTCGGACGGTAAATAACATAGTCCATCGGCTGTTTTTTTATCTCTTCTTCAACAAGGTATTTCGCGTGGAGCATGGGGACCTTTTCCGCACCCTTTTCGTCGCAGGAAATGACCGAAATATAGTTGAATTTTTTGACGTTCGCCTTTTTCGCCTCGGCGTAAAGGTTCATATTCCCTTTATAATCGATATCGTAAGCGGTGAACTTTGTCGACGCGCCCGTAAGCCCCATGGTGGTGATAACGACGTCGGCGCCGTCGCAAAGCCCTTTGAGGGTTTCGGGGTCTGTCGCGTCTATTGCGACGAATTTATATTTTCCTTCCGTCCCCTCGACCTTTGTTTCTTTAAGGTCTGCGGCAACGACTTCGTGACCTGCGTTACAGAGCGCTTTCAGTATCTCCGCACCGAGATTTCCGAACGCTCCGGCAAGAACAACTTTCATAAATCTCTCTCCTTATTTCTTATTTTTTTCTTTTGAACGTTTATCGTTTATTATTTTCATGTGTTCCGCGGTGACAAGTTCGACGTTGTTTTCTTTCGCCCACTGAACACAGCCTCTGAGGACCGTCGGCAGGAATACGCGGGGAACGCCGAGAATGGATTCGAGAGCGTCGTCGGTGAATTTTATCTTGTCGTCGGCGCGGTCTGCGGCGTATCTTACCGATTCAAGCGACGCCTTGCGGACCTGCAGGAGTTCGGCTCTCATACGGGTCTTTCTGTGGAACCAGAAGTTTTTGGAATCGCGGTAGCCGTAATCGACGGGGAGCGGCGGGAAGTCTTTTGCGCGGACGCCGTTGATTATCGCGTCGCTGTACTTTTTCTTCATTAAGATCTTATCTACGCGAAGAATGAAATGCGCGCCGAATTTGCTTGTGATACCGTTAAAATCGTGATACGGCGGTTCGTATCCGTTGAGTTCGCCCGCGGCGTCCTTATCCGCCCCGTCAAGTTCGCGGACCCAGGTACATTCTATCGCCTGAATGGCGTCGGTAAGGACGAGAGGTCTTTTTTCGCCCGTTTCTTCTTCGATAATGCCTTTTTCAAGTCTGAAATTGCATTTCGGCATCTTATCGGACGGCTTGTCGCCCGGCCAGGAAAGTTTTACTGCTTCCTTGAAGGACTTCGGGTTGTCGTCGATAAAGTTCAAGGTGCATTTTCCGTTACGCAGAATGTTCTGGGCGGTGTTCGAAGAGTTGCGGCAACTGAGAAGCATTGCGTAAAAGTCTTTTCCCGCGACATAGTAAGGCTGAACGAGGGAATAAGGTCCGAGGGTCGTCGAGCCGTCTTCGCAGAGGGTGCTTATTATGACCGTCGGCATCGGAAAAAAGAGGGACGTCTGGTAAAAGTTGTCTACGATTCGAAGATTTTCAAAACTACTCATTGTTTTTTCTCCTTTATATAAGTTTTTTCAAAATTGTATACAGTTTCTCAAAGGGTACGCCCGCGGTGCCCCATGTCAGAAGAGATTCGGCGATAAACCGCGAAAGAAATTCGGGATCGTCGCTCTTCCCGCACAGCGGCAACAGGAATTCGGCTATCTGCCCGCGCAAAAGTCCGTGCCGTTCGGTAAATATCGAAGCGAATTTTTTCGCCGCTTCGGGGTCGGTAAAAAGTGCTTTGTGCTCATCTTCGAAGGTCCGGAGCATATCGTATATGAGCCTTACGGTCTCTTCCGCCCCCGCCGGAGAAGAATTCTTAAAGCGGTCGGTACAGAGTTTCCAGTCTTCGGCGACCACCGTCGCAACAAGCATATCTTTCGACCCGAAATAGTTATAGACGGTTCCGACTCCGAGTCCGCACGCTCCCGCGACCGATCGAATGGTCGTCTTCGAATAGCCCTGTTCCGCTATCTGACGTCGGACTTCTTCAAGCAGTTGTTCCCTTACGTTTTCAATAATTTTCGGCAATATCTTTCCTCCCTCCGCATTTTATGAACGTGTTCACATAAATATTATACACAGAATTTTCACATTTGTCAAGACGGAAAAGCGCACCTGCAAAACAGGTGCGCGATTTTTATTAAAACAAGAAAATATTCAACATTTTCTTGACATACTTTTGTTATTGCATTATAATAAAATATATAATATTCTGACAGGATTCACAACAGGATACCGTCTCTCGGATATCCGACTTTGTGAAACAAAGGAGAAAAAAATGTTTGACAATATAGATTCGAAACTAAAAACTTTGGCTACAACACTATGTGTAATTTTAATAATATGCAGTATAATTGCAGGAATTGCGATTATGGCAACGATAGATTTCCTGATCGGATTACTTATTGCCGCAGTCGGGTCTTTGCTGTCCTGGGCAAGTTCTTTTTTCATTTATGCGTTCGGTCAGTTGATAGAAAACAGTGAAACCATAATTTCCCAAAATAAAAAAATTGTAGAAGCATTAACCGATATAAAAAAAATGCCGCCTATAAATAATAATATAATTCAAAGTCGGCAAACGGTACCGGAGGGTATCCCGAAACAAGCATCGAATTCAACTCCTGCACAAAAAAATACACACCGCTGGGTATGTTCCTCCTGCGGTCAGATGATATCTTCAAATCCGTGTCCTTATTGCAACTTTGACACTCGGACCGATTCGGATTTCCCCGATGAAGTTCCGTACAAATGCGGAAAATGCGGAAAAAACGGACCTTTCGACGGAGAATGTCCGGATTGCGGAAGCAGCCTCAAAATTTATAATATTAAAAAGTAATTTATATTTTACTATTATCAAGACGGAAAAACGCACCTGCAAAACAGGTGCGTTTCCAAAGAAAAGAGTTAAAAAATGATAAAAACATCGAATAATCAGTTATATGAATAATAGTAGTCTTCGGCGTCTTCGTAATCATAGAAGTCGTCGTAATGGTCGGCGTAGAAATCTTCTGGTGCAAGATAATCTTTTGTGTTGAAATAATCGCCGTTTGATACCGTCGGCTGTTTTTCGGAAGAAGATTTCTTCACGGGGTCCGTCGTTTTCGGTTTATCGGAAGACGGTGTTTTATAGGTATAATTGCTTTTATAACTTTTGTTTTCGGTCGGAGTTTTTTCAATGTCCGACGGCAGGCAGATAAACGCAAGCCCGACAAAAAGCATTATTATCGCAGCAATAAAAGCACCGAATTTTCCGTTCATGAAAACCCCTCCGTTTCTCTTTACGGTTATATTATATCAAAGCCGCTGTCCGATAAACAGGACACCTCATTTTCCTTGTCCTTTTGCGGCTGTTCCTGCGGCAATTCAGCCGTCGGCAAGGGTTCTTATGATCGCTGTTTCGTAACGGCGGGGATTCGGGCATAAAAAAAGAAGATTGCCGAGGCAATCTTCTTTTTTTATCTGATTATCAGTCTCGGTTTATCGACAACAACTACCGCATTATCGGGGATATCCTCGACAATGACACTGTTCGCTCCGATTTTAACATTGTTTCCTATATGGACGCCGCCTAAAATTTTAACGCCCGGTCCGAGAATGCAATTATCGCCTATTGTCGGATATCCGCCCTTTCTTCCGCCGATTGTTACCTGATGAAAGACCGTGCAGTTTTCGCCTATGACGGCGTTATGCGAAACGATAATTCCGTTAGGCCCGTGAGGAAAAACGGGAGGAGTTTTGAATTTTGCACCGTAATTCAGATGAGTTCCCATGCTCGCATTATTGAAGGCGTCCGATCTTTTTATACGATAAAGCAGGAACACTTTTATTATTTTCGGGCATTTGTTTTCGGGATCGATTACAATTCTGCGGTATTTCCAGTATTTATCATGATTGTAACGCTGAACTTTCGCCTTGAACATTTTTTCAAACTTATTCATAACAACCCTCCGGAATTATCCTATAAGCCCTATCACAAAGACTGCGGTTATCAGAAACGGCAAGGGTACTTATGCCTGATTGCCGTAACGGCAGAGATTCGGGCGTAAATTATCTGTTAAGTAATTTTTTCGCTATTTTAACGCCCTTTTCGCCCAAAATGCTTTTCACTACGGATTTCGCGTTGACTTCAAGAGTTTTTGTCATTTTCAGAGCGGCGTTTTCGCAATCCGGGTCCGTAAATATTTCAAAAAGCATGGGTCGGTCGGAATCTTCTGCGGTAAATTCGGCAATATTTTCGAAGAACTCGTCTTTGTTCCGTGCGGAAAAATACCTTAAACCGAGATCTTCGGCGTAGTTTCTGACAAGATCGGGAGATCTGTTTCCGAAATGTCCGGAAGCGGAGATATAGTCAAGGGACACTCCCGTATTTTCCGCAACGCTTACGGCTCTGTGGTTATAATTACGGAATTCCGTTCCGCAGCCGTTATTGACAAGAAGTATACGCAGATTATTTTTCAGTTCCCTGTTTCCGATTGCGTTCATATCGTAGAAAAACGCAAGATCGCCGACGATACAGTAAACAGTCTTATCCGTTGCAAGCGACGCACCGAGAGCCGTCGAAACAACGCCGTCGATACCGAAACCGCCCGTATTACAGAAACACGGGATATCTGTTTTCGGCATAATAAAGTTCCACGCTCTCAGGGTATTCAGTATACCGAGATGAACGATGTCTCCGTCTCTTAAATATCCGTTTATTTCCCTTGCAACGAAGATATTCGAGAAAGGAAGGTCGAGCGCGTTGAATTTTTCTTCGAGAGAAAGTCTTTTTGTATTGAGCGTGTCATAATAGGAAAGATCGGAGACCTCTTCGGTCATACCGTTATATTTTTCAAAGAAGGCGACTTCCTCGGCCTTGAAGATATATCTTAATTTTCTCCATTTATCCCTAATGATCCCGTCGGGATTGACCCTCCAGACCTCTTTCATTCTGACGCTCATATACGAACCCGAAACATTTCCGATGTCTATTAAAAGGTCTGCGTCCGGGATCCCGCACGAAACTTCCTGATCAAAAATTATGTTTGCAGGAACTTTGTATTTACCGTTATAGTTGCTTGTCCGATCGCAAAGAACGGCGGCGTTGTATTTTTCGCAGAAAGTCTGTATCGCGCCCGTAAGTCTGTCGGACATTCTGCAGTGAGCACCGATGTAAACGGCGACATTCTTTCCTTTTATTTCCGGGAAATCGTCAGCGGCGGATATTCTGTCTATCTTCCGCTCATCGGGCAGTTTTTCACAGTTGAATTCGTTGCAGTAATCGGTAACGATATTGATAAGGACGGGACCTCCGCCGTCGTTTTTCGTTTCGAGGAGGGCGTCGTTTATTTTAAGGTTACATTCCCATCTGTCCTCGTCGGTACGGACCGAACCTATCTGCACATTCTTTTTGACGGTGTCGTTAAGTTGAACCGAACGGTCGATTACCTGGGGGACATTCTGTCCTATTCTGGCGAAATGCTGGCTTGCTGTGACCGCTATAACGGGAAGTTTCCTGTAAAAGGCCTCTGTAAGACCGGGGACATAATTTCTCGACGCGGTAGCTCCCGTGCAGGTTATTACGACGGGTTCACCCGTCTCCGCAGCCATTCCGCAGGCAAGATACGCCGCAGAACGCTCGTCCACACAGGAATATACGTTGAAAAAATCATCGTCCTGAACGCTTGCGACAAAACTGATATTAGTCGCACCGGGACTTGCGATAATATTTTTTATATTATGTTTTTTAAGCAGTGAAATAAGTATCTGAATATTTTTCTCGTCCGTATATTTCATCGTCCGTATCGCCTCCCGGATACCGTAATTACGCATTGATTATAACATATTTATATTTGACCGTCAACCTATCAGCCCTATCACGAAGATCGCGATTATCAGAAGCGGAAGGACAAGTAGGAAATACCATTTTACAAACGAACCGATTTTTATGCCCTTGCCGAGGTTTGCCTCTTTCTGATAATTCTTGAATCCCCAGCCGAAGCGTGTGACGCAGAAAAGAAGATATACAAGAGACCCAAGAGGAAGCAGGATATTGCTGACGAGGAAATCCTCGCTGTCGAGGATATCCCTGCCGCCGATCGGGTGAAATCCGCTCAAAATGTTATAGCCGAGAACGCATGGAATACTTGCAATAAGAATTACTATGCCGTTTATAAGCGCCGCCTTTTTTCTGCTCCAGCCGAAATTATCGATACACGAAGCCATTATGTTTTCGAAAACGGCGATGACCGTCGAAAACGACGCGAAAGTCATAAACAGGAAGAACAGGCTTCCCCATACCCTTCCGCCCGCCATATTGACGAAAACGTTCGGCAAGGTCACGAATATGAGGCTCGGACCTGCGTCGACCTCAACGCCGTACGAAAAGCATGCGGGGAAAATGATAAGTCCCGCGGCGATCGCGACAAAGGTATCAAGAGCGCAGATACGGGCGCCCTCGCTCATAAGAGTATGGTCTTTGCTCATGTAACTGCCGAATATTTCCATTGCGGCAATACCGAGGCTGAGAGTAAAGAACGCCTGATTCATCGCCGAGGCGATAACGTTTCCTATCCCGACGGCTTTTACGTTTTCGAGATTCGGAACAAGATAGAAAGAAAGTCCCTCTTTCGCGCCCGAAAGAGTAAAACTGTGGACCGCAAGGACGATGATAAGCGCGAGAAGCGCGGTCATCATCACTTTGCTTACTCTTTCAAGCCCTTTCTGGACGCCGACACTGCAGATAAGAATACCTGCGACGACGGTTATCGCTGTCCAGAGTCCCATTTCGGTCGGGTTTGCAAGCATATCGGTAAAGACCTGTCCGCTTGCTTCCGCAGTCATTCCCGAAGTAAAAGTTCCCGTCGCGAACTTGAAGAAATAGTTTAACATCCAGCCTGAAACGGTGGTATAGTACATCATCAGCAGATAACAGCCGATTATCGCGAACCAACCGTGAATATGCCATTTCGATTTCGGTTTTTCGAGCGTTTTATAGGCGAGGACCGCGCTTTTACGCGACGCTCTGCCGACCGCAAGTTCCATTGTAAGAACGGGAAGTCCCATAATCACAAGCATAATAAGATATATCAGAACGAAAATTCCGCCGCCGTTCTGACCGACGATAAACGGGAAACGCCAGACGTTTCCTATTCCTATCGCACAGCCTGCCGAAACGAGCAGAAATCCGAGTCTTGATTTGAAAGATTCTCTTTCCATAACAAACTCCTTTGTCTTAAAGTCCATTTAGTAGTATACATTAAAACCGTAAAGAAGTCAATATTGCCTCAGATATTGGGAATATGACGGACGGGACAGAAAATGTCTTCGGTGAATATTTAATGTCATTTTTTCGGCAGATTTATATTGCAACTTCTATTTGCATATATTTTCCAAAAAAGTTTTTCCTTATTTTTACGCTGATTTCAAGGAAATTTTTGCAAGTATTGATATTTTTCCGAAAACGGTATATAATACATTCAGAGATATCCGCAACTGTAAGTTGCCGAAAATTTCCATTTTTTGTTGATAGCGAAAAGCAACCGTATCCGTTATAATCGGGCAGACAGCGAAACGAAAGGACGAAAAACATGACACTCGGAAAAAAGATATTCACATTACGTTCCGCGGCGCATATTTCTCAGGAAACGCTTGCGGAAAAACTCGACGTATCCCGTCAGTCCGTTTCAAAATGGGAAATGGATCAGGCGGTCCCGCAGATAGACAAAGTCCTGCTTTTATGCGATCTGTTTTCGGTCTCCTGCGACACCCTTCTTCGGGAGGACGCCGAAATATACGGGGACGTACCGGGGAAAACTTCGGCAATAAACAAGACCGACGGTCAGAATAAATATTTCGGGACCGACGGTTTCAGGGGCGAAGCGAACGTCACCCTGACTTCCGATCAGGCGTATAAAGTCGGTCGTTTTCTCGGCTGGTATTTTTCTTCACCGCTTTCGGGTTTTCACACCCCGTCATACCGCCCGAAAATAGTCATCGGCAAAGACACCCGCCGTTCAAGTTATATGTTTGAATACGCTCTTGCCGCTGGGCTTACAGCCTCGGGCGCGGACGCGTATATGCTCCATGTCATAACGACCCCGGGCGTTGCGTTCGTCACACGGCGCGACGGTTTCGACTGCGGGATAATGATAACCGCGTCGCATAACCCGTTTTACGACAACGGAATAAAAGTTCTCAATTCGAAAGGCGAAAAGATCGGCGACGACATCACCCTTTTAATAGAAGCATACCTTGACGGCGACCTTAAAAAAATAGGGATAGACGGCGAAGACCTGCCTCTTGCGCGCCGCGAAAGAACGGGAAAAATCGTCGACCATGCCGCAGGAAGAAACCGCTATGTAGGCTATCTTATTTCCCTCGCCTCCCATTCCTATAAAGACCTGAAGATCGGGCTTGACTGCGCGAACGGAGCCTCATGGTCGATCGCGAAATCGGTCTTCGACGCTCTCGGAGCGCGCACCTGCGTTATCGGGGACTTGCCCGACGGGTTAAATGTAAACGAAGGCTGCGGCTCGACCCATATCGAAAAATTGCAGGCGCTTGTCAGAGAAAAAGGGCTTGACGTCGGCTTTGCTTTCGACGGGGACGCGGACCGCTGTATTGCGGTGGACGAAAACGGAAAAATCGTTGACGGCGACGGAATTTTGTATATACTCGGCAAAAGGCTCAAAGCAAAAGGAGCGCTTGACAAAAACAGAATAGTCGCGACCGTGATGTCGAACACAGGGCTTTTCAGGGCGCTTGAAGACGCGGGAATAGAGTATGAAACGACCTCGGTCGGAGACCGTTTCGTCTATGAAAGAATGGAAGAAGAGGGGCTTCGGCTCGGCGGCGAGCAGTCGGGGCATATAATTATCCGCAAATACGCGACGACGGGCGACGGACTGCTGACGGCGATAATGCTGACCGAAGAAATGCGGGACAAAAAAGCGGGACTTTCGAAACTTTCCGAACCCGTGGTCCTTTTTCCGCAGAAGACAAAAAATGTCAGGGTAACCGACAAAAACGCCGCGATAAGCGATGAAGTATTATTAAAAAAATGCGAAGAGATAAACGCCGAACTCGGCAGAAACGGAAGAGCTGTGCTGCGCGCAAGCGGAACCGAACCCGTGCTTCGGATAATGCTCGAATGTAAAAGCGAAGAGAAGTGCGACAGATACATTTCGGCGCTTTATTCGATAGTCAAAAAGAGAGGATATTGCTGTGAATGACAGAGAAATAAGGACGGAGTCGCTCTTCGGAGACGTTCCGCCGTATCTGAAAGAAATTTTCGAAGAAAGCGGATACCCGTGGGAAATAATCGGAAAAATCTCGGCTCTTGCAAAGAAACTCACCGAAAACGGAATTTCGGGATTTACCGAAATGAAAACAGGGGTCCTCGTCGGAAAAAACGTTAAAATATACGAAACCGCAACGATAGAACCGCCCGCCGTCATCGGAGAAAATTCGGTTGTCCGTCCCGGAGCGTTTATAAGAGGAAACGTAATAACAGGCAAAAACTGCGTTATCGGCAACAGCAGCGAACTGAAAAACTGCGTGCTTCTGGACGGAGTGCAGGCGCCCCACTATAACTATATCGGGGATTCGGTCCTCGGCAACGGGGCGCACATGGGCGCAGGTTCGATATGTTCAAACCTGAAAGCCGACAAATCGGAAGTCTGCGTCAGATGCGAAACCGTTTACAAAACGGGACTTAAAAAATTCGGAGCGGTCCTTGCCGACGGCGCGGATATCGGCTGCGGCACGGTCCTCAACCCCGGAACAGTCATCGGCAGAAATACGAACGTTTATCCCCTTGTTTCGGTAAGAGGGACCGTCGACGGCGGAAGAATAGTCAAAGCGGCGGGCAAAATCGCCGTAAAAGAGGAAAGAAAAAGATGTGCGGAATAATAGGATACACAGGCAAAAACAGCGCGAAAGACATCATAACGGACGGGCTTTTCGCGCTTGAATACAGAGGTTACGACTCTGCGGGAATTGCGATTTCCGACGGAGAAAAGATACGGACGCTCAAATGCAAAGGCAGAGTTTCAAGTCTCAAATCCGAAGCGGAAAACGCCTTTCTGTCGGGAGACTGCGGGATAGGTCACACCCGTTGGGCAACTCACGGCAGCCCCGACGAAAAAAACGCCCACCCTCACGAGTCGGGCGCGGAATTTCTCGTTCATAACGGAATTATCGAAAACTGGGCGGAATTGAAAAAAGACCTTATAAACGAGGGCTATTCTTTCAGAAGCGAAACTGATACGGAATGCGCGGCGCACCTTATCGACAGCGAATATAAAAAAACGCGCGATCCCGTCGCGGCAATATATTCGGCGTGCGGAAAAATAAGGGGCTCTTACGCTTTTGCGATAATTTTCAAGGATTTTCCCGAAGAGATATACGCAATACGCAAAGACAGTCCCCTTATCATTACAAAAGCCGAAGACGGAACATATCTCGCCTCCGATATTCCCGCGCTCCTGCCGCACGGGAAAGAATTTATCCGCCCCGAAGAAAACACCGTCTGCAAAATAACGAAAAGCGGGGTCGCCTGTATAAGCGAAAGCGGAAAAGTATCGGAACCGACCGCCGAAAAATTCACGGGAGACTTTTCTTCCGCGCAAAAAGACGGATTTGAAAGTTTTATGCTCAAAGAAATCACAGAACAGCCAGAGGCGATAAAAAGAGCCGTTCTGCCGAGGATAAATGCCGAAGGTCTTCCCGATTTTTCGGCTGACAACATTCCCGACAAAATATGGTCGGAAACGGAAGAGATCTCGGTCATTGCCTGCGGTTCCGCGCTTCATGCGGGACTTATCGGAAAACGCCTCATCGAAAGTCTTTCGGGTATTCGGGTAAACGTAAACATTGCGTCGGAATACAGATACACTCCGCCCGTTGAGGCGAAAAACGCCCTGATAATCCCCGTTTCGCAGTCGGGAGAGACCGCAGACACTCTGGCGGCTCTCCGTCTCGCAAAGCAAAACGGCAAAAAGATTTTGTCAATAGTCAACGCCGAGGGGTCGGCAATCGCAAAGGAATCGGATTTCACGGTCTATCAGAAAGCGGGACAGGAAACGGCTGTCGCAACGACGAAAGGCTACTCGACGCAGGTCGTTATCTTTGCTCTTATCGCCGTAAAAGCGGCTCTCGCACGGCAAAATATCACCGAAACAGAGGCGAAGAAACTCTGTTTCGAACTTTCCGAAAAACTCCCCGAAACGGTTTCGGAAATCATATCACGCAGGGACGAAATAAAAAAAATCGCCGAGAAAATAAAGGATAAAAACGACCTTTATTTCATCGGACGGGGCGCTGATTTTGCCGTCGGAAACGAATGTTCGCTGAAATTAAAAGAGATTTCGTATATCCACAGCGAAGCCTACGCCGCGGGCGAACTCAAACACGGAACGATAGCCCTTATAGAAAACGGAACGCCCGTTGTTTCCCTTGCGGCAGACCCCGCATACTATGAAAAAACGGCGTCAAATATCCTCGAAGTCAAGGCGCGCGGAGCGTTCGTTATCCTTGTCTGCGGCAGAGATTTCGAAAACGCGGAAAGTTGCGCCGACGTCGTTTTCCGACTTTCCGAAGACCCGACGCACCTCCCCGCCGTCGTATTTTCGCAGTTGCTCGCCTACGAAACGGCGAAACTGCGAGGCTGCGACCCCGACCGACCGCGCAACCTTGCAAAATCGGTCACGGTGGAGTAAGACAACATCATATAAAAATCGGACGCCGAATACAGCGTCCGATATCTTTATTTCAAGACAAATTTCATAAACATATCTTATATTTTTATATATCCGTCCATAAGCATAAGCAAGCAGAGGAAGCCCGACAACGCAGCCTGCGGCAATTAAAACAAGGGCTGCAATACTGTTTCGAATACCGACGAAAAACGCCGCCCAATAAACAAGAGAATATAT
>CAKSQP010000025.1 GCA_934486965.1 uncultured Eubacteriales bacterium | reverse complement strand
GGTCAGGTCCTCACTTTCGCCGAAGGACTTTAATAAAAACACAATGCCGCAATCGTAAATTGCGGCTTTTTTACAAGGGAGAAATATATGAAATATTTTACCGAAGACATAATAAACTGCGAAAACCTTTACCGTATAGCAAAATGCTTCGACCTTTTCGAAAAAATAACAGTACGGCGAGAAAAAAATTTCAAAAAATATCTGGAAGATTACGAGGATCTGCCGTTCGGGCTCACAGCCGACGCCAACATCAATGAAATACTCGGAATTCTGAAAAAGAAGCACGAAGAATATTGTATCATCTCTGATAATGCAAGGGAAGAATGTCTGAAAATCCTTCCCGAGGGCTCTGCGGAAATGCTCTTTGGGAAAGACTGTGAGGAAGAACCTCCCATTATAATAGAAAGAGACCACAAGGCGGGCGAAATAAAATTACTGCCGGAAACAGGTCCTGCCTGCGTAAAAACAGCAATCGTTCTGAAAAACGCAGAAGTCCTTTACGGGTGGCTTCCGGATAACGGATACTGTACCGCACATATTGCACTTTCGGAAGAAAACGGCGTCAAAATCATGAGGACATTTATGCAGAACGACGAACGGTTGTATGAATGTCATATTTCTTTTTCCGACGCTGAGATCAGGACAGATATATACAGAATAGAATCCGAAATTTCGATATTGGCGTGTCCCAAAGCATGGGATTATGTTTCCCTCTTTGCCTCGGAAATTATCGAAAAGAATTCGATCTCGGAAGAATATCTGAACAGTAAAGAAAAGAAATTGGTCCCGCTTTCCGAAGTCATGGTCGAACTTGAACAGGGCAAAAACGTAATTTCCGAATTCGTCGGAGAACTTGACAAACTCGGACTGAAAAAGGAAGCGGAGGGGCTTAAAAAGCTGCGTCGGCTTTCAGACGATAAATACGAACCTCTTTTTGAAAAAATCTCAAAACTCTATGAAGACAGCCAGCAATCTTACCCGAAAGAGGAAGAGCCCGAAAGAGCGAAAAACATAAGAAAAGAAATAACCGGTATTCTGAAAAGCAAAGGTTATGAGGGCGAATTTCCCGAATTTCATAAAGAAACCGATAATAAATTCTGTACGGTATTCGCAAAAGAGAACAGACACTGCATGGAAGCAACTGTCGATTTTATATTCGTTAAAAGTGACGCTCCGAAGAATAAATACGGCGTGTTGTTCAGTTCAAAAGGAAGATATGCAACTGAATATTACGACCTTGAAGAAGAGGGTGCCTCACTTGAAGAAACCATTGAAATAATTGATAAGTTCCTGTCGGAAGAACCCCTTACAAAAGAAGAGAAAGTTCATATTATAGATACCGAAAAAGTTCCCGAACGTTTCGGCATGGTAAAGGTTTTCGGAATCATTTCTCTGATAATCGGACTTTTCGTCACGCTGGTTCTCGGAATTTTGCTTTACGGCGTTACGGTGCTTTTCACCGGTTCTGCCGAAATTTTCAAAGAAATTTTCGTTTAAAAATTCTGGATATTTTTTCTCATCTCGTCGCTTATCCCTTTCGGTTACTTCATGATAAAAACGATTTCACGCTGAAAAACAGCCGTCGCAGGACGGCTGTTTTCTTTTTATAAGAACGCCCGAAGTCGGAACACCGCGGTATTTATATCGCGCGGCAGGGAGAGCGACGAAAAGCGGAAGTAGCCCTCGCCCGAGGGTCCGAACCCCGCGCCGGGAGTTCCCACGATATACGCGCCGTAAAGCAGTTTTGCAAAGAAACTTTCGGAAGTCGTTTTTTCGGGAAGTCGAAGCCACAGGTACGGGGAATTCACGCCGCCGAAATAAGTAAAGCCCTTTTCTTCGAAAACGCTTCCGAGGACTGCGGCGTTATGAAGATATTCGGAGATGTTCCGCGCGCTCTCCTCCCTGCCCTTAGGCAAGAGCGCCGCCTCAGCCCCTCTCTGGGAGATATACGAAACGCCGTTTTTCTCGGCGGAAAGTTTGCGCAGAAACGCAGTCTTTACATCGGTATTTTCGAAAGACAGGCTCTTCGGGACGACCGACCAGCCGCACCGTATACCAGTAAAGCCCGCGCCTTTTGAAAAACTGCATATTTCGACCGCACATTTTTCCGCGCCTTTTATCTCGAAAACGGAAAACGGTTTTTCTTCGGTCACATAGTCGCGGTAGGCGGCGTCGAAAATTATGACGGAGGACGTCGCAAGAGCAAATTTCACCCATTTTTCAAGGTCTTCCTTTGAATAGGTTTCGCCTGTCGGGTTTCCGGGCGAACAGAGAATTATTATCAGGTTTTCGCCCGTATTTTCATCGGGAAGCGGCAAAAAACCGTTTTCCGCCGTTCCTTTTATATATACGGGCGTTTTGCCCGAAAGGACTGCGATCTCGGCGTAGGCGGGATACGACGGGTCGGGAATAAGAACCCTTGACGCCGAGAAAAGTCCGATAAAATCAACAATGTTGCTTTTTGCGCCGTCCGAAATAAATATCTCATCTTCCGAAACGGATATCCCGTTTTTCTGATACAGCGCGGAGACAGCCTTTCTCAAAAACGGATAACCCGCAGTCGGCGGATAGCCTCTGAAAGTTTTTATATGTTCCTCTTCGGCGGCGGCTCTCTTCATTGCCGACACGACCGTTTTCCCGAGCGGCAGTCTGACGTCGCCTATTCCGAGGTCGATTATCTCGGCGCCCGGTTCTCTTTTCAGGAATTCTCTTTTTTTGCGGGCGGTCTCCGAAAAAAGATAGTTTTCGGGAAGTCCCGCGAAATTTTCATTTATCTTCATCGTCAAAAACCCCTCTGAACACTGTATGGGCGTCACCCGCTATCATTATGCCGCCGTCGGTCACTTCCGTTTCGGTTATTCCTCCGGGAGTTTCCACCGTTAAAATTTCGCCCTTTCTTATTTTGCCTGTTTTTTCAGCCGCTGCGGCGACCGCCGCCGCTCCCGAAGAGCAGGACATCGTTTCTCCGCTTCCGCGTTCCCAGACCCTCATAAAGGTCCTGCCGTTCTTTATTCCGCCGACGAACTCGACGTTCGGAACACTGTCTGCGGGGGCGCTTTCCTGAACAAAACGTCCGATCTTTGCAATATCCGTTTTTTCGGGGTCGTTTGAAAACAGGACGTTATGAAGATTCCCTATCTTTACCGAATAGAAAATATAGCCTTTCGCTTCGAAAATTATTTTCCGAGAAAACGCTCCAACCGAGGCTTTCCCCATATTTACGCGGATTTTTCCGTCGGAAACGGAAATTTCGCGCACGCCGCCGCCCGTCTCAACGGTGAATTCTTTTCTGTCGGGAAACTTTTCGGAAAGGAATTTTCCGATACACCGCAGGGCGTTTCCGCAGTTTTTCGCCTCGCTCCCGTCGGCGTTGAATATCCGCATTTTCGCGTCGCACGCGTCGGACGGCAGGATAAGAACTATCCCGTCAGAACCTACGGAAAAATGCCGCGGAGACATTTTTTTCGCCAGACTTACGGGGTCTTCAACATCTTTTTCAAAGCAGTCGAAATATATGTAGTCGTTTCCCGACGCCTGCATTTTTATAAATTCGTGTTTCATAAAAAATTGCCTCCGAACATATCTTCAGTGCCGTATATACCGTTTTTTCTGCCGACGATAAAACACGCCGCGGCAAGCGCCCCCTCGCAGTATGCCTCTCTGCTGTTCACGGAATGTTTTACCGAAACGGTCTGGGAAGAGGTCGCGAAAATGACCTTGTGCTCACCGCAGACCCCGCCGAGCCGCAGGGAGTGGATACCGACCCTGTTTTTCTCTCGCGGACCCTTTGTTTCAGCAGAGTAAAACGCTTCGGGGCGCGCTCTTTTTATAAAATCAAAGCATAAAAGAGCCGTACCGCTCGGGCTGTCGGCTTTCCGTGAATGATGGATCTCGACTATCTCAATATCGGCGTCGGGGAAAAATTCTGCGGCGCGTTTTGCGGTAAAAAGCAGAAACGCCGCACCGAGGGACAGATTTGCCGAAAGAAATACGGGAACGCTTTCCGCCGCCTTTTTTATAAAGGACATTTCCCTGTCGCCGTACCCTGTCGTCGCAAGGACCGCGGGTATTTTTCTCGAAACGATGAAAGCCGCCGTTTCTTCCGCCGCCGACCTATCCGAAAAATCGATAAGGACGTCGCCGACAGCGCCCGTTTCGGAAAGTCTTTCGGCGGCAATATCGCACTTTCCCGATATCGGAACGCCGTTTTTTTCGCAATACGCCGAAAACGCCCTGCCCATTCGCCCCAAGGCTCCGTTAAGTATTATCTTCATTTTTCGCACCCGCCTTTTACTTTTCAATTATATTGCGCTTCCTCTTTGCATATTCGGATTTGCATTTGCGGGTTTTTGAAGAAAATGAGGATAAATTGTTAAGAAATTCTTGACAAATTGGATTATTTATGTTATACTGTGACGGTATAATTTTTACGAACGCGTGCGCTGGCTTTCTTACGCGCCGCGATTTTCATTGTAAAATAATAATTTCAGGAGGTTTTCTAATGGAAAATCAGGGCCTAACAAAAAAGTACGGGCTGATAACCGCCATCGCAATGGTCGTCGGTATCGTTATCGGTTCCGGCGTTTTCTTCAAGGCTGAGGTAATGCTCAACAAAACGAGCGGAGACTTGCCGATAGCGCTTCTCGCCTGGCTTCTGGGCGGTATCGTAATGGTAATCAGCGCGTATGTTTTCGCCGTTATGGGCACTAAATTCGAAAAAGTCAACGGCGTTGTCGACTATACCGAAGCGTTTGTCGGCAGAAAATACGCTTATTATGTCGGTTGGTTCATGTCTGCGGCATACTATCCCGCAATGACTTCGGCGCTTGCATGGCTTTCTGCAAGATACACCTTCGCTATCTTCGGAGTTACCGATGTTGCAAGCGGAGAAGTCATGACCCTTGCGGCGTTTTATCTTGCAGCAGTTTTTGCAATAAACGCTCTCGCTCCGAAACTCGCGGGAAAACTCCAGGTCTCTATGACCGCGATAAAACTCGTTCCCCTGCTTCTAATGGGAGTTGTCGGGCTTATCGTCGGACTTATGAACGGCGACCTTGCGCAGAACCTCTCGACTTTTGTTGTCGACGGTCAGGCAGTCGAAAACACCGCATGGAACTGGGGTATGCTTATCCCCGGCGTCTGCACTTCCGTTTTCGCTTATGAAGGCTGGGTCATTGCGACTGCGATAAACTCCGAAATAAAAGACGCGAAGAAAAATCTTCCCCGCGCCCTCGTTCTCGGAACGATAGTAGTCGTCGCCGTCTATATGCTTTATTACATAGGAATTTCGGGAAGCGTTCCCACCGCCGAACTTCTTGAACACGGTGCGTCCTATGCGTTCATTCAGACTTTCGGAAACGTTGCGGGAACGATACTCACCGTATTTATAGCGATCTCCTGTCTCGGAACCTTAAACGGACTTACCTGCGCCTGCTGCCGCGGATTTTATTCCCTTGCCGCGCGCGGAGAAGGTCCGAACCCGAAATTCTTCGCAAAAGTCGACGAACAGAGCGGAATACCCGCAAACGCAAGTATCCTTTCCATTGCAGTCAACGCTTTCTGGCTCTTCTATTTCTTTATCGCGAACCTCTCTCCGATAGGCGAACAGATGGGGATATTCGCGTTCGACTCGACCGAACTTCCCCTTATCTGCGTTTACGCGTTCTATCTGCCGCTTTACGTTATGTTTATGAAAAAGGGTAAAGAGTTCGGACCGTTCAAGCGTTTCGTAATGCCGATATTGGCGTTCCTCGGAGCGTGTCTCTTCGTTTACGCCGCTATCTACACGCACGGAATGAAGAACCTCGGCTTCCTTGCTTTTGCCGCGGTAATATTCCTTCTCGGTTTTATTTTCGACAGAATAAACGCGAAAAAAGCAAATTCCCCGCTTGAAAAGTAAACCTGAATATAAACACAGCCGGATCCTGCGATACGGCTTTCTTTTTTTATTTACGCTATTGTCCAGTTTCCGCTCTCGGTCTGCTTTCTTACCATATCGGCGAAAATGCCGTTTTGGGCAAGCAGTTCGGGGGCTTTTCCCTCTTCTTTTACTTTGCCGTCGGAAAGAACGACTATCTTATCGGCGCCCTCGACGGTCCTCATTCGGTGCGCGATGACGATAACGGTCTTATCCTTTATAAGCCTTGAAAGCGCGGTCTGGATAAGGGTCTCGTTTTCGACGTCAAGGGAGGCTGTCGCCTCGTCGAGCAGGATTATCGGAGCGTTCTTGAGGAATGCGCGGGCAATCGAAATACGCTGTCTTTCGCCGCCCGAAAGCCGACAGCCGTTTTCTCCGATGTCGGTATCGTAGCCGTCGGGAAGTTTTTCGGCGAATTCGTCGCAGTTCGCAAGTTTGGCTGCGGCGTAGACTTCTTCGTCGGTAGCGTCTTTCTTTCCGAGGCGGATATTTTCCTTAACCGTATTATTGAAAAGCGTTACGTCCTGAAAAACTATCGAATAGGACGAAAGCAGAGTTTCGGGGTCTATTTCGGATATATCCGTGCCGCCGACGGTAATTTTACCCGAAGAGATATCCCAGAAACGGGCGGCAAGTCTTGATACCGTCGTTTTGCCGCCGCCCGACGGACCTACAAGGGCTGTGACTTCGCCCTGTTTTGCTTCAAACGAAACGCCGTCAAGGACTTTTTCGCCGTCGCCGTAAGAAAACGATACGTTATCAAAAACGATATCACAGCCGTCGCGGTCAAACGTTTCGCTTCCCGTCTGGACTTCGTGATCGAGAATTTCGTTCATTCTCGCGACGTTCGTTTTAGTGCTGATTATTGCGGCAAGGTTCTGAAGTGCCGCCTGCATCGGGTCGTAAAGGCGGGACACTACCATCAAGAACATAAAGAAGGTAAGCACGCTCACCGAACCTTCGACAAGAAGTTTTCCGCCGACAAGCGCGGTGGTTGCAATTCCGAGTTTAAGGACAAGCTGAGCGGACGCGACAAAAGCCGCCGTTCCGAATTCGCTTATTCTTGCGCGGTGCTCGACTGCGTCTATTTTTCCGTCAAGACCTTCGAGGTATTTTGCTTCGGCGTTGTTCGCCTTTAAGTCAAGGGAAGTTTCGATACACTCCTGAATTCCGTCGGCGCAAGCCATTTTTGCCGCCATTCCCTTTTTCCCGAGTTTTTCCTGAACGCCCGACGAAAGCCCGACGATAAGGAACGATACGGGGAGCGGCCAGAGTGCGGCAAGCGCAAGTCTTGCGTCAAAGAAGAATATCCCGACCGCAATAAGGGAAGTTGAGATAAGAGAACCGACGAAAGGCGGAATGAAATGCGAAAACGCGGTCTCAAGAAAAGTGCAGTCCGCCATTATCGTGCTTGTAAGGTCTGCAAGATCCTTTTTTGCGAAGAACGAAAGCGGTATTCTGCGGAGTTTTTCGGCAAGGGTTATCCTGCGGGTCCCCGTCTCGACGTAAGTCGCAAGAAAAGTCGAATTATACTGAAAATAAGTCGCACAAAAGATTATT
The DNA here is from genome assembly GCA_934486965.1 of uncultured Eubacteriales bacterium. GTDB lineage: Bacteria > Bacillota > Clostridia > Oscillospirales > UBA644 > Geddesella. The sequence continues at coordinate 10,759 of CAKSQP010000025.1, read as the reverse complement.
ACGAGACATACGAGAGAACCGACGATATAAAACGGGGCTTTTCCCGAAAGAGAATTTGAAAGAAGGTCTCCGACAAAAAGATAAAGCAGGGACATCGGAAGCATAAAAGTTATGTTCTGAAGAGTACAGGCGGCGACCCCCGTTATAAGGTCTTTTGCGCCCCTTTCGGAAAGGGCGTATTTATGTTGAAGTTTCTTTATCACTTTTCTTCCCCCTTTGCAATCTTCCACGAAGCGGATTCGTTGTATTCGCGGAGCATTCCCGCAAAAATTCCGTTCTTTTCGGTAAGTTCGGAAACGGAACCCTCTTCCGCTATCTTCCCGTTTTCAAGGACGAAAATTTTATCGGCGCCCGCGACGGTCGAAAGACGGTGCGCTATCATTATGACCGTTTTGCCTTTTGCAAGTTCCTTAAGCGCCGACTGAACGCGACATTCGTTATCGGGGTCGGCAAACGCCGTCGCCTCGTCGAGAATAAGAACGGGAGAATTTTTGAGAATCGCCCTTGCAATGGCTACCCTCTGCTGTTCGCCTCCCGAAAGATAAACGCCCTCGCTCCCTATCACGGTGTTTTTGCCCTGCGGGAATTTTTTGACGATATCTCCGCACTGCGCCGCCTCAAGAGCCGCGTCGACGTCTGCGTCGGTCGCCTCCGGACGTCCCATTCTGACGTTTTCGGCGATCGTGCCTTTTATGAGCCTGCTGTTCTGGAAGACAAAGGAGACGGTGTTCATAAGTCTTTCCTTTTTAATATTTCTGACATTTACGCCGCCTATCATAATTTCGCCCTCGTCGGGGTCGAAAAAGCGGCTTATTATATTTGCAAGAGTGGTTTTTCCTCCGCCCGACGGTCCGACGAACGCAACAGTCTTTCCCGCACCTATCTCAAGGCTTACGTTGTCGAGCGCCTTGTTTTTCCCGTCGTAACTGTAAGAAACGTTTTTAAGAACTACGGAATTATCCGCGGGAATTTCGTCGCCCGAAGACGAAAGCGGTTCAATACCAAGAATACTGTCTATCCTCTTCATAGAGTCGGCGACTATCATCTTATTTTCGCTCTGGAACATCATTTTCGTCATGGTGACGGTCATTCTCGGCGTTAGAATTATGTAGAAGAGAACGTTTAAGATAAGATCCGACGTAATGCCGCCCGTCGCAAACCACACTCCCGCAAGCAGTATAAACGCGAATATCCCGTTTATCAGGGTCGTCAGAAGCGCCATCGGTATCCTCAGGCTTTTCGTATATGAAATAGCCCATTCGCTGTATCTGTCGATCGAATCCTTGAAACGGCGGAAAGAAAATACCGACTGTCCGAAAGTTTTGACAACGGGAATTCCTCTCACATACTCGACCGCCTCGTTTGACATATCCGCAAGCGCGTTCTGATATTCGTCCATTTTCGTTTTGAGCACGGGGCCCGTCATCTGGGTCATCATAATTACAAACGAAAGAACTATCGGAATAAGGCAGATAAGCCCGAAACGCCAGTCGAAAGCGAAAAGCATGACCACAAGACAGAGCGGCGTCACATAAGCGACGACGGTATCGGGAAGTTGGTGCGCAAGATACGTTTCGGTCGCGGCGGAACATTCGTTCACGGTTTTTCTGACTTTTCCGCTTCCCATATTCTCAACCGTGCCGAGCGGCAGGGACAGGATATGTCTCGACAGCGTTTTCCGTATATTCGCCTGAACCCTGAATGCCGCGTAATGCGAACACATAAGCCCCGAAATATACAGGATAAACGAACCCGCGGCAAAGCCGACCGCCGTCCAGCCGTTCGAAACGATATGTTCCGCTTCGGAAAAATCGGGAGCGACTTCAAGCACTTCTTTTATGATAAGCCACAGGCAATAAAACGGGACAAGCGCCGTGACGGCGGATATTCCCGCAAGAAGACCCGAAGCGTACGTCAGATACTTATAATTTCCGGCGTACCCCATAAGCCTTGAAAGATCAGACTGTTTTTTCAAAATTTATTCCTCCTTTATATTGAAGTTAGCATTGGCTAACCTGTATTCAAAAAAATGTCACGGGACTATTGTCCCATGACTGCAGCCCAGCCGGCTGTGTAAAAAACACGCATTTCGCGCAGATAGTTTTCAGCGTCTTCAAACGGCATTTCGTGAATGACCATCTCAAAAAACGTCTGAAACATTCCGGTAATGATAATGTGTTCGAGTTTTCGGTCCATTTTGACCGCAGGATATCCGAGCCGTTCGAGGACCGCCATATAATCGTGGGTAGCGGCGGTTTCTATTTCGACCATTTTATCGATAAGACCCGAAAAGCGCGTTCCCTCCGAACCGCATAAAAGAAGACGGACTTCGTCAATGTTACGGTAGCAATACTTTAACATTTCAAGCAGGCAGTCGCCCGAAATTTTGCCGAGATTTTCGGGCTGCTTTGTTTCGGGAAGAGCGGAAAAATCGGATTGAGCAGCCTTAAACATCGAAAGCAGAGTGTCGTAATGCTTGCCGACTATCTCTTCAAAAAGTCCCTCTTTGCCGCCGTAACGGGTGTAAACGGAGCCTGTGGTCGTTCCCGCCGCCTCGCAGACAGTCCGCAAAGACGCGTCGGCATAACCTTTTTTTATAAATTCCGCTTTTGCGCATGAAATTATCTTTTCGGAAACGCCCTCTTTTCTCTTCGCCAAAAAATCAGCCCCATTCATAACACTGTTATGATTATAATACACAAAAAGCGGAAAGTCAACAGATTTTCCGCTTTTTCGAAATTATTTAACATTTTTATCTGCGGCAGGTGCCGATAAAATAAAGAATTCGGCAACCGAAAGCGCCGTTATAACAGCGCCGGCGACCGACAGATACTCCGCGCCGAACATTATCGGCAATACGGAAAAAACAAAGGTCATTATACAAAAGCACTGCGCCGCAAGCCTCGTCTTTTTCGACGGGAAGATAAGAAGGAGGACGACCGACAGAATAAGAAAGACCGAAAAGACCGCGCAGAAAAGCGGCCCGACGTTCGCATATCCCATAGGCGTCAGGTCAAAGTACGAATATGTCATTCTCAATGTTTCGGTTCCCGTCTCGGTCGGGACTTTGAAAACGAGGACCGCCCCGACAGGCAGAATTTCGGCAATGAGCATAAGCACGGGCAGCATTGCCGTAATGATTTTCTTTATTTTCATAATAAAAAAATCCCGCAACTGCGGGATTTCTCCTTTTTGATTATTCAGCGGCTCCGTCTTCGGGTTTTTCTTCGGTTTCCGCTTTCTCCTCGCCGCAGGTCTTGCAGTCGCAGTATGCGATATCTTCGTCGGGCATTACGTCATCGGAACAGCAGTCGCAGTCGTCGCCGTAGCACTCGTCGTAGTAATCGCAGTCTTCGCAGTCCGCAGCGCAGCACATTTCTCTTTCTTCGATGGTTTTTACGGTTTTATACGCCGCATAAGCCGCAGCACCCGCAAGCACCGTTACAAGAACGCCCGCAAAAAATCCTTTTGATTTGCTCATATTAAAAACTCCCTTCGGGTTCATATTCTGGTTATAGTGTATCACACATTTATGGCAAAATTCTTACAAAAATAAAAACTATACAGATTATGAATAAACTGCAAAACTTGATATATATTGTTGATTTTTTCACTTCTTTATGGTATCATAAAAAATAATAGAAAAATATAAGGAGTATAATATGGACCACCAGCTCGTTCTCGTCCTCGATTTCGGCGGACAGTACAATCAGCTTATTGCAAGAAGAGTAAGAGATCTGAATGTTTACTGCGAGGTCAAGCCTCACACCACTCCGATCGAAGAGATAAAAAAACTTTCCCCTATCGGGATAATATTCACAGGAGGACCGAACAGCGTCTATGAAAAGGATTCTCCCGTATGCCCGACCGAAATTTTCGAACTCGGAATTCCCGTTCTCGGGATATGCTACGGCGCGCAGTTGATGTGCCACCTGCTCGGCGGAAAGGTCGAGACCGCCGATGTAAGAGAATACGGAAAAACCGAGATAAAATACGACCGCACCTCGCGTCTTTTCAAAGATATTCCCGACGGCGTCTGCTGGATGAGCCATACCGACCAGATGAAAAAAGCCCCCGAGGGCTTTAAGATAGTCGGCTCGACAAAGGACTGCCCTATCTCCGCCCTTGAAAACGAGGAAAAGGGTCTTTACGCAATTCAGTTCCACACCGAAGTTTCACACACCGAAAACGGGAACGCAATACTCCGCAATTTCGTTTACGGTATCTGCAACGCTGCGGGCGACTGGAATATGGAAAACTACGCCGACGAAATGATCAAAAAAATCAAAGCGCAGGTCGGCGATAAGAAAGTTTTGTGCGCCCTTTCGGGCGGCGTCGATTCGTCGGTAGCCGCAACGCTCGTCGCGAAAGCCGTCGGCAAAAATCTGACCTGTATTTTCGTCGATCACGGACTTCTCCGCAAAAACGAAGCCGCGGAAGTAAAGGCGGCCTTTGCCGATATTGACTTAAAACTCATTCAGGTCGACGCCTCCGACCGTTTTCTTTCGAAACTTGACGGAGTTTCCGATCCCGAAACAAAAAGGAAAATTATCGGCGAAGAATTTATCCGTGTCTTCGAGGCCGAGGCAAAGAAAATAGGCGCCGTCGATTTCCTCGTTCAGGGAACTATTTACCCCGACGTTATCGAATCGGGCGCAGGCAAAGCGGCGGTAATAAAGAGCCACCACAATGTCGGAGGACTTCCCGACCACGTTGATTTCAAGGAACTTATCGAACCCCTCCGTCTTATTTTCAATGACGAAGTAAGAAGACTCGGAAGAACGCTCGGGCTTCCCGAATATCTCGTTTCACGCCAGCCGTTCCCCGGTCCGGGACTCGGAATTCGCATAATCGGCAATATAACCCGTGAAAAAATCGCTATTCTTCAGGACGCAGACGCGATTTTCAGAGAAGAAATGGCGGCATTCGGACAGGACAAAGTAGCCGGACAGTATTTCGCGGTCCTCACCGATATGCGAAGCGTCGGCGTCATGGGCGACGGCAGAACTTACGACTACACCCTCGCTCTCCGCGCGGTCTCGACGACCGACTTCATGACCGCCGACTGGTGCAAACTGCCTTACGAACTTCTCGACAAAGCGTCGAACCGTATTGTAAACGAGGTCAAGAACATAAACAGGATCGTCTACGACGTCACCTCAAAACCCCCCGCAACAATCGAGTGGGAATGATACCTTTTCCCAAAAATATAAAAGAGCCCCGTGCAGTAAAAATTCTGCACGGGGCTATTATAATTGCGGCAATTATTTCAACAAGAAATATTTTATGCCGTTTTCAGATTATTTTCGGGAAAATTCAATCCGAGAAAAAATCAATTTCCGTTTAGTTTTCCGACAAAGGCATTTTTAATATTTTTGCTATTAACAGATAATTTGATATTTGTATATTTTCAGTTCCGAAAAACTCCTATGTATTATTTTATTTGTGTTTTTTCTTATTTTACTATCAGTTTTGCCTTCAAAACAGCATTCTGTATAATCAATTCATTAACAATCTGCTCATTAGTTGCTTGATAAAGTGACGTTGAAGAAATTGCCGTTTGGATTATTGCGACTCTCGATATATCGTTGTCCGTCTTTCTTAATTCCTTGATTTTTCTAATCGCGTTGTCTCTATCTAACGAACGGGTTATTTGATAGTTTTGAATAATAATATTCCTCTCATTGATATCTTTGATTAAGGATTCTTTGTCCATCATATCTTTAATTGTATTCCTCCTTGAAGTTTTTGCGTTTTAATATACATAAGCCCCTATTGTTTTGTCATTTATGTGATTATATTATAACATAAATAAGTAGAAAACTGCAATTACATTTCAACATTTACTAAAAAGTTCAAATAAATCCGTTGCACACTTGGTAAATTGTCTGATTTGAAAATAAAATGTCAGGCACCCCTGCGATAAGAATTCTGTTTGCAGGGGTCTTTTTCTATACAATCTTGCAAAATCACGGTTTCAACCCCATCTTCCGCTTGTCGCATATAATAAAAAAGAGTATTTTATAAGGAGAGCGGGTTATGAATTATTCGAACAATTGCGGAATGCGAAATTGTTGTCAGTCGGACGAATACGGGCGGCTGATAAGGGTCCAGGGGCCGACAGGACCGACGGGGCCCGAAGGCCCTAAAGGCGAGCAGGGCGCAAGAGGCGAACGGGGACCGATGGGGCCGCGCGGAATAAAAGGAGAACCGGGCTGTCAGGGACCCGCAGGACCGAGAGGGGCTGTGGGGCTTATGGGTCCGAGAGGTCCGCAGGGAGTCCGCGGGGACGCCGGTCCGAAGGGCGACACGGGAGCAATGGGACTTCAGGGAATACAGGGAAATCCCGGTCCGATAGGTCCGAAAGGAGAACGCGGAGAAAAAGGAGAACAGGGTATCCAAGGTCCTAAAGGTGATACAGGCGAACAGGGGCCTCAAGGCGAAAAAGGCGACACAGGAGAAAAAGGAGAACAGGGTATCCAAGGGCTCAAGGGTGATACGGGCGAGACACCGGAAATTTCGGTTGCGGAAAGCACGCCTGTCAGTTACAAACTGAACTTTAAGACTTCGGAACAGGACATCACCACTCCGAATCTTTTTGCGCCTTACAGCGAATATCGTGCCGATATTTCCGCGACAAACAGCATTCTAAACGTTCCCGTGGGAGAACTTGTTCTGACTTATCAGACCACCTCGTCGACCACCCTGCGGATATCCGTCGCCCCGAAAGAAACCGGGGTATCCGTTCTCACGGATATTCGCAGAACGACGATCTACAACACGGGTTCGCCCGAAGCGCAGTCCTTCGACAATACCACCGTTTCGGGGAGGACGGTGCTTGACGACATTGTATATACAAGATCTTTGGAAACGCACCGAATAACTATCAGACAGCAGGATCCGACGACGAAACTCTGGTCTCTTTGCGAAATAAATTCCTTTATTTCTAACAGCGGGGCAAGGACCTCGGTGTCCGTCCGCTGGACCGAATACGGCGTATCTTACGAAAAGCCGACGACAGTATAGCCCCGCAGACTGAAAAAAGTAACCGAAAAGTCAACTTTCCGAATATTGACATTTTTTTCATCGGGTGTTATAATACGGACGTAAGGAAAACCTTAGATTTCGGAGGAGGTATTTATAAATGAAAACATGGGGTAAAATAGGTCTCTTTGCCGGAGGAGTTCTTTTCGGAACGGCAGGCATTAAATTGCTTTCGAGCAAAGACGCAAAGAAAGTTTACGCTCACACCACCGCAGCGGTCCTTCGCGCTAAAGACGACGTTATGAAGACCGTCACCGCAGTAAAGGAAAATGCGGGCGATATCCTTGCCAACGCTAAAGAAATAAACGAAAAAAGAGCCGCGGCAGCCGAGACCGTCGAAGACTGCTCCTGCTGCGATTGCACAGAGGCTGAACAGTAAAAAGAAGAGAGCCGCAAGGCTCTCTTTTCTTCGGAGAAAACAATGAAATGTATAATTCTTCACGATGCGCGCGGCAGGATCCGCGTTCATCTGTGTATAAAAAATATGTCGCTGCGGCAGGCGGATCTTCTCGAATATTACATGAAGAATGTCGACGGAGTTTCCGATGTCAAAGTAATGGACAGGACCTGCGACGCCGTAATTTTCCACAATGACAGAAAAGCGGAAGTCGTAAAGGCGCTGTCCTTCTTTTCCTTTGAAAAAGCGGAAAGTCTCGGTCTTGTTCCCGAACATACTTCCCGAGAACTTGACAGAGAATTCGAAGACAAACTCGTTTTTACGGTCGCAAAGAGGTTCGCGGCGGAACTTTTCCTGCCGATGCCCGTGCGCTCGGTCATCGCCGCCGTACGTTCGGTAAAATATCTGAGCAAGGGATTAAGTTCTCTTCTCAAAGGAAAACTTTCGGTCTCGGTCCTTGACGCAACCGCCGTCGGAGTCTCGATTTTCAGAGGAGATTTCGGAACTGCGGGGTCTGTCATGTTCATGCTCGGGCTCGGAGAGTTGCTTGAAGACTGGACGAGAAAGAAATCGGTGTCCGACCTTGCGGGAGCAATGGCGCTGAATGCCGACAAAGTATGGCTGAAAGCGGACGGCACCGAGATTTTGATGTCCGTAACAGATATCGAAGAGGGCGACGAAAGAGTCGTCAGAACGGGAAACGTCATTCCCCTTGACGGAAAGGTCGTCGGGGGCGAGGCGTCCGTAAATCAGGCGTCAATGACGGGAGAAAGCCTGCCCGTAAGAAAATCTGCGGGAAGTTACGCTTACGCGGGAACGGTCGTCGAAGACGGCGAATGTATAATAAAAGTCGAAAAAGTTTCGGGCGGCGGACGGTACGACCGTATCGTCAAGATGATCGAAGAATCGGAAAAGATGAAATCGACTGCGGAAGACAAGGCGACAAGGCTTGCCGACAGGCTCGTTCCGTATACTCTCGGAGGGACAGCCCTTACATGGCTTTTCACGGGAAATATAACAAAAACGCTTTCGGTCCTTATGGTCGATTTCTCCTGTGCGCTTAAACTTTCGATTCCGATAGCCGTAATTTCGGCGATGAAAGAAAGCAGTAAATACGGAATTTCGGTAAAAGGCGGCAGATTTCTCGAAGCCGTTGCGAACGCCGACACCGTTGTTTTCGACAAGACGGGAACTCTGACGAAAGCCGTTCCGACGGCCGCCGAAATAATCACGTTTGCCGGCAGAGAAGAAGACGAGATGCTGAGACTTGCCGCCTGTCTCGAAGAGCATTATCCCCATTCGCTCGCGAACGCCGTCGTCGAAGAGGCTAAAAAAAGAGGACTCAATCACGAGGAATATCATTCGAGCGTAGAGTATGTCGTCGCGCACGGAATTTCAAGCACGGTCGAAAACAGAAAGGTCGTTATCGGCAGTTACCATTTCGTTTTCGAAGACGAAAAATGCGTAATTCCTGCGGGAGAAGAAGAGAAATTTTCCGCGATATCGGGAGAGTATTCTCAACTTTACCTCGCCGTTTCGGGCGTTCTCGCGGCAGTAATATGTATTTCCGACCCGCTCAAAAAAGAAGCAAAAGCGGCAATCGACGCGCTTCATGCCTGCGGAATAGAAAGAATCGTCATGATGACGGGCGACAATGAAAAAACAGCCGCCGCAGTAGCGGAAAAGGTCGGCGTCGACGAATATTTCGCGGGAGTTCTGCCCGAAGACAAAGCGGAATTCGTAAAAAGAGAACACGCCGCGGGGCGCAAAGTTATAATGATAGGCGACGGCGTAAACGACGCGCCTGCGCTTTCGGAGGCGGACGCGGGGATCGCGATAAACACGGGCGCGGCAATAGCAAGAGAAATTGCCGACATCACCGTTTCGTCGGAAGATCTTTTCGGACTTGTGACGTTAAGGTTGCTGGCTGTCGAACTGATGAAACGGATAAACAGGAACTACCGTTTTATCGTTGGCTTTAACCTTATGCTTATTGCGGGCGGCGTCACGGGAATACTTCAGCCGACATTTTCGGCGCTCCTGCACAACGCCTCGACCCTCGGAATAAGCGTTAAAAGTATGACAAACCTGCTCAGGGAAGAAAATAATATGCTTCCCGACGGAAACTCGCATAAAGAATAAATCGGTTCTTAAAATCCATAAATCTCAGCCCTCGGCATTTACTGTTCCGAGGGCTGTTTTTTATACCGAGGACCTGACGTAATATTGCCATGACAAACAAAAAGTACACCCTTGCGGGTGTACTTTTCTGTATGGAGATTTTTGGTGATCCTTCAAGATCCTATGGCTGACTTAAAAGATCGGGAATAATCAGTGTTTGTGACATTCTCCGCGCATCGCGCAGTTTTTGCAGCCGCAGCCGCAGGTCGATTTGCCCTCTTTTTTATCTTTAACGAGAAGGACTATGACCGCCGCGATGATAGCGATGAGAACGGCAGAGATAAGGATTGTCGAAAGATTGTTTACTATAAAATCAATCATTTCCTACCCTCCTTTTTTATTTTACGGTAAGCTTGTTTGCTTCCTTGTACTTCTTGAAGAAGAGCATATAGATGATACCCGCAAGAAGAACAACGGCTGCGATAAATCCGATTACGTTGATATGACCGGTGAAAACAAGACCGAACTGGTTGATCATAAGAGCGATCACATAAGCGAATATGCACTGATAACCGATTGCGAACCATGTCCATTTCGCGTTGTTCATTTCACGCTTGATAGCGCCGATAGCCGCAAAACAGGGAGCGCAGAGAAGGTTGAAGACAAGGAACGAGAAGCCGCTGATAGCCGCAACTCCGCTTGCCGTTTCGGCAAATGCCGACGCGATATTCGCATAAACGGTTCCGTCTCCGCCGCCGTAAAGGATACCCATTGTACCGACGATGTTTTCTTTTGCAACAAGACCGGTGATGGAAGCGACGGTTGCCTGCCAGTTGCCCCAGCCGAGAGGAGCAAAGATCCATGCGATAGCGTTACCTATCGTTGCAAGGATAGAACTGTCGATCTGATCTTCGGAAAGCATTGTGAACTGTCCGTCTACAAATCCGAAGTAAGTGGTGAACCAGACGACGATAGTCGAAAGAAGGATTATCGTGCCGGCTTTCTTGATAAAGGACCAGCCGCGCTCCCACATGCTGCGGAGAACGTTGCCGACTGTCGGCCAGTGATATGCGGGAAGTTCCATAACGAACGGAGCGGGGTCACCGGCGAACATCTTGGTCTTCTTAAGCATGATACCGGAAATAATGATCGCTGCCATACCGATGAAGTATGCGCTTGTTGCGACCCACGCCGAGC
>CAKSQP010000024.1 GCA_934486965.1 uncultured Eubacteriales bacterium | reverse complement strand
GACTACCCTTGTAAATCTTATTCCGAAATTCTATACCGCAACTTCCGGCAAAATTGAGATCGGAGGTCGGGATATCTCCGAACTTTCGGCAAAAGAACTTCGCGATACCGTCGGCTATGTTCCGCAGAAATCGGTCCTTTTCAGAGGAACTTTGCGTGAAAATCTTCTCTGGGGCAACGAAGATGCAACCGATGAAGAAATCATGAAAGCCGTTAAAATCGCGCAGGCGGAAAATGTCATTGCGTCAAAATCCGACGGGCTTGATTCTTATGTCGCGCAGGGCGGCGGAAACTTTTCGGGCGGTCAGAAACAGCGACTTTGTATTGCCCGTGCACTTGTCAAAAATCCCGATATTTTAATTCTTGACGACAGTTGCTCGGCTCTCGACTATCTGACGGATAAGAACCTCCGTCACGCTTTGTCTTCGGCTGATAAGAAAATGACCGTATTTATAGTTTCTCAGCGAACAGCGTCTTTTTCCGATGCGGATATGATAATCGTTCTTGACGACGGAAAAGTTTCGGCAATCGGAACGCACGAAGAACTTCTCGAAAAATCCGATGTTTACAGAGAAATATACGAATCGCAGTACGGAGAGAAGGAGGCGGGAGCGTAATGAAAAACAAAGAAATTCTCGCAAGACTCACAAAAACGCTGAAAAAACAGTGGGGCTCCCTGCTCCTTATCGTCCTTTTTTCGATAGGTGCGGTTTTTGCAACGCTTTATCTTCCCGTACTTGTCGGACGCGCGATCGACTGCATAATTTCTGCGGGAAACGTTGATTTTTCCGCTGTATGGCAGATAGTTATTCAGATTCTTATGACCACCGTTTTCGGTGCGGTCCTGCAATGGACCGTAAGCATTCTCAACTATAAGATATCGTATGAAATGCTTTTCGAACTGCGCGAAAGCGCTTTTGCAAAGATAAACAGACTTCCGCTCAAATACTTCGACGGAACTCTTTCTGGAGACGTTGTAAGCCGTATCATAAACGATACCGACGCCGTTTCCGAAGGGCTTATTCTTTGCTTCGGGCAACTTTTTACGGGTGTTGCGACGATCCTCGGCACTCTTGTCTTTATGCTCGTCCTGCGTTTTGAAATAGCGCTTGTCGTTCTTGTCGTAACCCCGCTTTCTCTCTTTATCGCGAAATATATATCGAAACATACCTATTCGATGTATAAAAAACAGGCGGAACTCAGAGGCGAGCAGACGGGCTTTATCGACGAAATAATCGGAAACGAAAAGACCGTCAAAGCATTCAACAGAGAGGACGCTTCGATTAAAACTTTCGAAAGGATAAACAACGATCTTGCGGGCGTATCGCTCAAGGCGACGTTCTTTTCCTCTATCCCGAATCCGACTTCAAGGTTCGTAAATGCCGTGGTTTATGCGGGCGTCGTCTGTTTCGGTTCGTTCTTCGTAATTTCGACTTCCGCGACCGCAATGCCGTTTACAATAGGAAACCTTTCCTGTTTCCTTTCATATACGAATCAGTATACGAAACCGTTTAACGAAATTTCGGGAGTTATCGCCGAAATACAGAATTCGATAGCGTGCGCCGGCAGAGTATATGAACTTCTTGACGAGCCCGAAATGCCCGACGACAGCAATTTGCCGTCAGTTGAAAACGTAAAGGGCGATGTTACTTTTTCGGACGTCTGCTTTTCTTATACTCCCGACAAACCTCTGATAAAGAATTTTACCGTTGATATAAAAGCGGGGCAGACCGTCGCGATAGTCGGACCTACCGGCTGCGGAAAGACCACTCTTATAAACCTTATAATGCGGTTTTACGACGTTTGTTCGGGCGCAATTCTTATCGACGGAAAGAATATAAACGAATTCACGAAAAAGAGTCTCCGCAAAAACGTCGGAATGGTTTTGCAGAATACCTGGATAAAGAACGGAACTGTCCGCGAAAATATTGCCATCGGCAAAGAAGACGCGACGCTCGACGAAATAATCGAAGTTGCGAAACTTTCCCATGCGCACAGTTTTATAAAAAGGCTGCCGCAGCAATACGACACCGTAATAAACGAAAACGACGGTCTTCTTTCTCAGGGACAGCGACAACTTATCTGCGTTTCGAGAATGTTTCTGACTTTGCCGCCGATTTTGATACTTGACGAGGCGACTTCCTCGATCGACACCCGTACCGAAATAAGAATACAGAAAGCGTTTGCGAAACTTTCCGAGGGCAGGACCTGCTTTGTCGTTGCTCACAGAATTCAGACGATAAAGAACGCCGACCTCATTCTCGTTATGCGCGACGGAAATATCGTCGAGCAGGGAACTCACTCTTCTCTTATGGCGGAAAAAGGCTTTTATTCCGAACTCTATAACAGCCAGTTCGGAGACAGATAGGAGGTATTTTTATGTATTGGGACTGGACTTATATCGTATATGTTCTGCCCGCAGTCATTTTTGCGATGTGGGCAAGCGCGAATGTAAACGGTACTTTCAAAAAATATGCAAAAATTCACTCCCGCAGAGGAATTACGGGAGAGGAAGCGGCAAGAAGAGTTCTTGATTCAAAAGGGCTCACAAATGTGAGAATCGAAAGGGTAAGCGGAAACCTTACCGACCATTACGATCCGAGAACGAACGTTATCCGTCTTTCCGATTCGGTCTATTCGGATACTTCGGAAGCGGCGATAGGCGTTGCCTGCCATGAGGCGGGACACGCGATGCAGTATGCGGAAAGTTACGCTCCGATAAAACTCAGAAACGCGATAATCCCCGTAACGAATATCGGTTCAAGGCTTGCAATGCCGCTTATCTTAGTCGGGATTTTTCTTTCGTATCTCAGCGATTATCTTATAATATTCGCATACGTCGGAATAATCTGTTTCGCATTTTCAACGGTCTTCCAACTTGTAACTCTTCCTACCGAATTCAATGCGTCCCGCAGGGCGCTTTCGGCAATAGACGACTGCGGGATCCTCGACAGCGAAGAGCGTTCGGGAGCCAAAAAGGTGCTTTCCGCCGCCGCCCTTACCTATGTCGCCGCTCTTGCGGTGTCGATAATGCAGTTGTTAAGACTTATAACTTTGGTAAACCGCCGAAGAGATTAAAGAAAAGAGCCATTCATTTGAATGGCTCTTTATTTTATATAACTCTTACTTTGATGATTCCGTCGATTTTATAGAGTTGTTCGGAAATCTCGTCGCCGTTTATAGTGTCGGAAAGGTCTACTATAACATAAGCGTAGTCTCCGCGGCTCTTACTTGTCATATTCTCAATGTTGAGGCTCTGTCCGCCGAGAATTTCGGAGACTGCCTTTAACATATTCGGAATGTTCTTGTGGATAACGCAGATTCTCGAACCTGTCGATCTTTCGGAAGAAACATTCGGGAAGTTTACGCTGTTTTTGATATTTCCGTTAAGAAGATATTCTTTGATTTCCTTAACCGCCATGACCGCGCAGTTGTCCTCCGATTCGGGAGTCGACGCCGCAAGGTGGGGGATAGCAACAACGTTTTTCATCGCGAGAACTCTTTCGTTCGGGAAGTCGGTCACATAAGCGGCGACTTTTCCGTCTTCAAGCGCTTTTTCCATATCGTCGAAATTCGCAAGTTCCGCACGGGAGAAATTCAGAAGTCTTACGCCGTCTTTCATAAGAGAGATGGTGTCTTTATTTATGTATCCTCTTGTTTCATCGTTGAGAGGAACGTGATATGTGATATAATCGCATTTTTCGTATATTTCTTTGAGATCCGCCGCCTTGATGACGGAACGGGACATGTGCCATGCGGAATCGACCGATATGAACGGGTCATATCCGTAAACGGTCATTCCGAGGTGGGTCGCCGCAGTCGCGACCATAGCGCCGATTGCTCCGAGACCGACAACTCCGAGGGTTTTGCCCGCAATTTCGGGACCTGCAAAGTTGCTCTTTCCTTTTTCGACGAGTTTTGCAACTTCGTCGCCGTTGCCTTTAAGAGTCTGAGCCCAGTTTATCGCGTCGACGACTTTCCTCGAACCGAGGAAAAGTCCGCAGAGGACGAGTTCCTTTACGGCGTTCGCATTTGCTCCGGGGGTGTTGAAAACGACAATACCTTTTTCGGAGCAGGTGGGCAGGGGAATGTTGTTTACCCCCGCGCCGGCTCTTGCTATTGCAAGAAGATTTTTGTTTGCGTCATAGTCGTAATCGTGAAGGGAAGCGGAACGGACGAGGATACCGTCGGGTGTTGCGGTCTCTTCAACGGAGAAATTTCCGTCAAAAAGATCGGTTCCGCATTTTGCTATTTTATTAAGAGTTTTGATTTTATACATGACAGCCCTCACTTATTGTTTTTTTCGAAGTCTTTCATAAAGGCGACGAGTTTTTCAACGCCTTCGACGGGCATTGCGTTATAAATACTTGCTCTCATTCCGCCGACAGTGCGGTGTCCTTTGAGGTTTACAAATCCCGCCGCAGTCGCTTCGGCTATGAATTTAGCGTCAAGGTCGGCGTTGCCGGTAACGAACGGAATGTTCATTATGGAACGGGAAGAACCTTCAACAGTCGCATTGAACATTTCGGAAGAATCGAGGAAATCGTAAATGAGTTTTGCCTTTTTGCGGTTGATTTCGCCCATTTTTTCAAGTCCGCCGATAGATTCGACCCATTCGAGCACGAGTTTGCACATATAGATCGCAAAGGTCGGGGGAGTATTATACATTGAATTGTTCTTGACGTGGATATCGTATTTGAACATCGTCGGTGTGAAATCTTTCGAATAGCCGAGCAGATCCTCTCTTATAATGACGACGGTAAGACCTGCGGGACCCATATTCTTCTGCGCGCCCGCAAAGATGAGTCCGTATTTCGAAACGTCAATGGGTTCGCTCAAAATGCAGGAAGAAAGGTCTGCAACAAGGGGAACGTTTCCCGTTTCGGGAAGAGTCGGGAATTTCGTTCCGTAAATGGTGTTGTTCTGGCAGATATAGAAATAATCCGCGTCGGGGTTGAATTTCGAACTGTCAAGTTCGGGAATATAACTGAAAGTCTTGTCTTCGGAAGACGCGACGACATTGACTTCTCCGTATTTCTGAGCCTCGTCGCGTGCTTTTTTAGCCCACATACCGGTGAGGACGAGGTCGATCTTGCCTTTTTTCATAAGGTTGAGGGGGATCATCGCAAACTGGGACGATGCACCGCCCTGCAGGAAAAGAACCTTGTAGTTATCGGGTATCTGCATTACGCGGCGAAGCGCTGCTTCTGCACCTGAAATAATTGCCTCGTATGTTTTTGAGCGGTGGCTCATCTCCATAACGGACATTCCGCTGTCGCCGTACGATACAAGCTCTTCCTGAGCCTTTTTAAGAACCTCCAGAGGAAGAACGGACGGTCCTGCGGAAAAATTGTAAACTCTGTTCATTTGCAGCACTCCTTTTTAATCGATAATAGTATTAGTGATATGATATAATATAAAAGCGATAAAACACAAAACAAAATATGTCAAAAGTTTGAACTCTGATGGTACCCTATTTTTCGGAAAAACTTGCGAGGAAGTTTCTTGTTCTTTCGTTCTGCGGATTGTCGATAATATCGGCGGTTCCTTCTTCCAGAATAACGCCGTTGTCAACGAAAATTATCTTATCGGCAATGTTTTTCGCAAATTCTATTTCGTGCGTTACGATGATCATGGTCGTGTCGCTGTTTTTAAGCGATTTTATGACTTTGAGGACTTCTCCCGTAAGTTCGGGGTCGAGAGCCGACGTCGGTTCGTCGAAACAGAGAATATCGGGTTTTAACGCAAGAGCCCGTGCAATGGCGACTCTTTGCTGCTGACCTCCCGAAAGTTCGCAGGGGTAATTCTTTTCTTTGTCGGAAAGACCGACTTTTGCGATAAGTTGTTTTGCTTCTGCGGTTATATCTTCTTCCGTTCCTTTTTTCAAAAGGGTGGGGGCGAGGGTCACGTTCTTTAAGACGTTATACTGCGGGAAAAGGTTAAAAGACTGGAAAACAAGTCCGAAATGAAGTCTGTTTTCACGTATCTCCTTTTCGCTTATTTTATCTTTTCTGTCTGCGTCGAAAATCGTTTCACCGTTTACTTTTATTGTTCCCTCCTGCGGAATTTCAAGGAAATTGAGACACCGCAACAAAGTCGTTTTTCCTCCGCCCGAAGAACCGAGGATAACGAGAACCTGACCTTTGTCTATTGAAAAATCGATGCCTTTGAGGACTTCTGTCTTGCCGAAACTTTTTTTCAGTCCTTTTACTTCAAGTGCCGTCATAATGTCCTCCTAAATCTTAAAATATCCGAGTTTCTTTTCGAGTTTTCCGAAAAGAACGGTCAAAAGTCCGTTGAATACGAGATAATATACCGCCGTGAAGAAAAGCGGCCACATCGCGCCCGAAATTCCGTGCGAGCCTTTCATAAACGACTGTCCCGCCCAGATTATTTCCTGAAGAGCGATAATGCGGGCAAGGGAAGTGTCTTTTACGAGGGTTATGACTTCGTTTGATATCGGGGGCAGAATTCTTTTTATCATCTGTAAAAGGGTTATCTTGAAAAATATCTGATTTTTCGAAAGTCCGAGAACCTGACCCGCTTCCTGCTGACCGACGGGAACGCCCTGTATTCCGCCTCTGTAAATTTCGGAGAAATAGCAGGCGTAGTTGATTATAAACGCGACCGCGGACGCCCAGAATCTTCCCGATTCTCCGCCGCCCCAGATAGGCGTCTGAAAAACAAGTCCCGGGAAATAGAAGATTATCAGAAGCTGGATCATAAGCGGCGAACCTCTTACTATCCAGACTATCGTCTTTATAAGTCCGCTTAACGGCTTGAATTTCGACATCGAGCCGAAAGAAATTAAAAGTCCGAGGGGGAGAGCACCGACAAGAGTTATCGCAAAGAGCTTTAATGTTTGCAGAAAACCTTCGTTCAAAGCGCCGAAAACTATCGGAAACTGTTCGAAAAACTGAGACAAATCAATCAATCCTTTATCTATGTAATACGCCGAAAAACAGAGAGCCAAAGACTCTCTGTCTTCCTTATTGTTCTGTTTTTTTTACTGAGCGATGACAGCAGCCTGAACGCCGTATTTTTCAGCGGTCTGCATCATTGTTCCGTCAGCGTAGCTCTTCTTGAAGAACTCATTGAGTTTTTCAACAAGGTCCGAACCTTTTCTGAAACCTACTCCGAACTCTTCAGCGTCGTTTTCTCCGAATTTAACGGTGTAGGTGAGGTTCGAGTAGCTTGTGCCTTCTCCGACGGTAGCACCTGCCATGAGGGAGTCGATTATAGCGACATCGGAAGTTCTGGAAGCAACTTCGGTAAGAGCGGTTGCCTGGTCTGCAACTTCGGTTACGTTAAAGCCTTTTTCTTTTGCGACAGCGTTACCTGCGGAACCGCTTTCGACAGCGACTCTTGCGTCTTTGATAGCGTCTTCGGTAGAGTATTTGTCCTTGTCTTCCGCTCTTACTATCGCTATCTGAACGTTGTTGCAGTATGCATTGGAAACATCCATTGCCGATTTAACTTCGTCGGAAATGGTCATTCCGTTCCATACGCAGTCGATAGATTTGCCGGAAAGTTCGGAAGCTTTCTGATCCCAGTCGATTACTACAAATTCAACATCGACGCCGAGTTCTTTTGCAAAAGCTTTCGCCATGTCGGCGTCAAAACCTATCCATTCGCTGTCGGCTTCGTTTGCTTTGTAGTCCATCGGAGCGAAAACGGTAATTCCGACGACGAGTTTACCTTTTTCCTTGATATATTCAAGGTCGGTCTGTTCTTTGGTCTGTCCGCAGCCTGCAAACAGCATAGCCGCCATAACAACGGAAAGTACAAGTGCAATAATCTTTTTCATTTTTTTCTTCTCCTTTTCAATATCCGGCGGTGTGCCGTTCGTTCTTTGTTATGGTAGTATTTTATCACTTTACTACGCTAAAGTCAAGGGCGAAAGTGTTACGAATTTGAAACAGAATTGTAAACTACGCAAAATTAAGAAAAAATACTGCATAAAGAGCAAGTTCTCCGAAAGCTACCGGAAACTCGGCCGAAAAACGTTTGATATTGAGTTTTTGCTATATATAGTCGTACATTAAAATAAATCCGCCGCGGAAACTGTCGGATAAAACTATCGAACGACTTAAAAATCTATCACTGCACCGTTGAATTTTTACTTTTAACTATCGGGGGAATAAACTTATGCCTACACCTAACAAACAATGTCCGCAATGCCTACACTACCGTGATGATATTGAACCTTACGACGATTTCAGCGGCAGACATTATTACTGTACTGCCGTTGATCCTCCCGTCTGCATTGACGGATTCTACTATTATAAACATACCTGCAAGGAGGCTTACATAAATGCCAAAAAATCTACCTACACCCATTGACAGCAATAAATTTTCAAAAATTATCTCTCAAAATAATGAAATTCTCGAATATGCCCGGACGCAGCCGAAAATTGATATAAACAATATCGAAGAACTCATATCCCGGACTGACGCGTATCTGCATTTCTGTGCCGACAGGTCGCTCAATCCGAATATGAAAGGTCTTGCGAACTTCTGCGGATATTCCGAGCGACATTTTAACGAACTTCGACATCAGGGGACCGCCGCAGGTGAATATATCGACCTTATCCGCGACCGTATGAAAGACAATCTTGAACAAGCTGCCCTTTCAAACGCCGTGAATAATATTTCTGCGATGTTTCTTCTCAAAGCAACTCACGATTATGTCGAGCAGAGCAAACTTGTTGTCGAACCCGGAGCGGGACTTCTCGGAACGCCTAAATCCTACGAGGAAATCTCGCAAATTGTTGACGATAATATTATTTAACCGCCATAAATAATATTGCTTAATCACCATATTGCCGTATGGCGATTATCTCACAGCCGCCGAATAAAACGGCGGCTGTACCCCTATATTTGACAGATTTTCGCATATATGATATAATAAATTTAAGGAGTGTGATATTTTATGAAGAAAAAAATCCTCGCTATAATTATTGTGGTGCTTATTGTTGCCGGAATAATTACTTGGGCAATAATGGACAATGTTCGTCATCAACGAGAAATTCAAGAGTGGGTTGAATCAACAGACACTTACAAGGAAGTACACGAAAATCTTGATATCGCTACCGAGGCAGCCGAAAATGCGAAAAAAGCACTTGACGAACTCAAAGAAAAAGAAAATTATTATAAAACTTTGTATCCTGACCTTTTTGACTAAACTATACTTTCAATAGGTGTCCCATAAAACGGACACCTTTTCTGTATATATTGTGTACTATATATATTTTTTTAGTTTACTATGCCACTTCAAAATGGAAATCAGAAGGAAGATAATATGTAAAAATTTGCATTTTGTTGTTTTTACAACAGATTATTTTGCGATATCGGTGTATAATACGTTTGTAAAGAAAAAAAACGGAGGTTTTTATTATGTACGGAATTAAAAATATCGATAAAGCAAAGGTCCTGACTTTAAAAGAAGAGGTCGCTTACCAGCCGGGACAGGTAGTGAGTAAAACGCTTGCACAGAATTCGGCTCTTTCGGTCACGTTGTTTGCGTTTGACAAAGGGGAAGAAATCTCGACGCACGAGTCTGGCGGAGACGCGTTTGTGACCTGTCTTGACGGAGTAGGCAAAATCACAATAGACGGCGTCGAATATGAACTTCACGAGGGCGAATCAATCGTAATGCCCGCAAGACACCCGCATGCTGTCTTCGGAAAAGAGCAGTTCAAAATGCTGCTTGTCGTGGTTTTCTGATATGAAAAATATAAACGACGGCTTTTTGACGGCACAAAATACGGAAGGTGCGGTTCTTATTGATGTGAGAACCGAAGAGGAATTTGACAACGGTCACATTCCCGGAAGCATAAATATCCCTCTTGACAGTCTTGAATCGGTCTACGACGAAATCCCCGACGAAGAAACTCCGATTTTCGTATATTGCAGAAGCGGTTCGAGAAGCGAGCAGGCAAAGTATATGCTTGTCGAAATGGGCTACGGAAATGTGACGAATATCGGCGGAATTCAGGACTGGACAGGCCCTGTCGAAAAATAAAAAGCACCGCAATGAAGTTTTCATTGCGGTGTTCTTTTATGCCTGCATTGCAGGACTTTCTTCCGTTGTTTTGATTGCGGCGTTTTCAATCGTTTTTATGTAACAGCGCCGCCTTTTTATAAGTTCTTTATCGAACATTTCCCACTGCGCGATTATCTTTTCGTTCTTTTCGAGCATCGGTCCCGATTCTGCGTACTTAATGCCGTTTTTCAGGCAACTGTGCAGAAACTTGTTCATTATTACGGCATTTATTCCCGAATATTGAAGTTCGGGTTTTACCGCGACCAGCAAAAGGTCGAGAGCAGTGTTTTTCGAAAGCGATTTCAAAAGGTCTATCCAGCCGAACGGAAAATATCTTCCGTTGCTTTTCTTGAGTGCCGACGCGATAGACGGTGCGGCGACTCCGAACGCGACAAGATTTCCGTTTTCATCGTTTATGAAGCAGGAATAGTCGGGGGAGATAAGGGGGACAAATTTGTTTGCGTATTTTGTTATCTGTTTATCCGAAAGTTCGACGACTCCGTAAAGCGGAGCGTAAGCCTCGTTTACAAGATTGAATACCTTTTTTATATAATCGGGATACTGCCAGCGATGCTTGACGTTTGCAATATACAATTTGTTTCTTTTAAGAACGAAATTTGATATTCTGTCGAGTCTTTCCGCCTGTCGGCTGTCTTTTGCGGGAACTTCTATTTTATATTCTATCCAGTCGACGTCCTTTGAATAACCGAGTTTCTGAAGATGTTCGTTGTAATAAGGGCGGTTATAATATGTAAAGAACTGATTTCTTTTGTCAAAACCTTCGACGAGCATACCTTCTCTGTCCATATCGGAAAACCCGAGAGGACCGTGGATTGCTTCACAGCCTTTTTCTTTTGCGTAGTCTTCGACCGCTTTGAAAAGAGCCTCCGAAACTTCTTCGTCGTCTATAAAGTCGACCTGACTGAACCTCAAACGGTTATATCCCCATGTCTTGTTTGCTCTTCGGCTGAGTATCGCCGCGATCCTTCCGACAACTTTTCCGTCTTTGTAGGCGAGAAAAGCCTCTGCGTCGCAATATTCAAACGCAGGGTTCTTTTTTCTGTTCCAGTCGCCGAGATCGTCGCTGTAAGTCGCCGGCACGAAAAGCGGATCGTCTGCATAAAGGACGTTCGGAAAACTGACAAACGTCTTTATTTCTTTTTTGGTCGTGACTTTCTTTACGGTAACCATAAATTTTCTCCCCTGCATTATTTTCACGGTAATTTTAACACACTGTATTAAATTTGTCAAGTTTTCGGTAGAATTGTATGAAATTTGCGGTATTTGATTTTATTCGTTTTCGGACATAAAAATACCCTGCCGTGACGGCAGGGTACTGAAATTTATTCTATTATCGAGGGTTCCCACATTTCGGGTGCTTCGAGTTCGAGGAGTTTTGCGACGGTTCCCGCGACATTTGCAAGTCCGAATTTTCCGTCTTTCATCTTGATTTTCGATTTTTCGGGATCGAAGATTATAAAGGGGACGGGATTTAAGGTGTGGGAGGTCTTTGCTTTCGGCATTTTGCCCTCTTTTGCCTTTTCGTACATTTCGTCGGCGTTACCGTGGTCTGCTGTAATTATAACGTATACGTTTTCCTTTTTCGCAACTTCGAGAACTCTTGCAAGGCAGAGATCTACCATTTCAACGGCGATCTGAGCTGCGGCGTAAATGCCTGTGTGTCCGACCATGTCTCCGTTCGGGTAGTTTGCGCGGATAAAGCCGTATTCATGGCTTTGTATCGCTTCGATTATCTTGTCGGTGACTTCCGCCGCTTTCATATAAGGACGTTGTTCGAACGGAACGACATCGGACGGAACCTCCTCGAAAACTTCGAGTTCTTCGCTGAACTTGTCGCTTCTGTTTCCGTTCCAGAAGTAGGTGACGTGTCCGTATTTCTGGGTTTCGGATACCGCATATTCCTTTATATTGTTCTTTACGAGCAATTCGGAAAGTGTATTTCTGATATCCGGAGGACTTACGAGATATTTTGTCGGTATCTTGAGGTCTCCGTCATACTGGAGCATTCCCGCGAACACGACTTTCGGCACTCTCTTTCTGTCGAAAGGTACGGTCTCGTATTCAAATGCTTTCGAAATTTCGATTGCACGGTCGCCTCTGAAATTGAAGAGGACGACGCTGTCGCCGTCTTCTACCGTTCCGACGGGCTTGCCGTCTTTGGCGATAACGAACGGGGGAAGATCCTGATCTATCGCGCCCGTTTCATCTCTTAAAACGTTGATCGCTTCCATTGCGGACTCAAACTGTCTGCCCTCGCCGAGAACATGGGTCTGCCAGCCGAGGTCGACCATCGCCCAGTTCGCTTCGTAACGGTCCATGGTTATCTTCATTCTGCCGCCGCCCGAGGCGATAGCCGCGTCAAAACCGCTGTCGTTGAGTTCTTTTATTACGTTTTCAAGTTGTTCAACGTAGATGGGCGCCGAAGTTGCGGGAACGTCTCTTCCGTCAAGAAGAATGTGTATCCTTACTTTCTTTACGCCCTCTTTTTTAGTCTCTTTGAGCATTGCGATAAGGTGTTTTATGTTCGAGTGGACGTTTCCGTCGGAAAGAAGACCGAGGAAATGCAGGGTCGAATTATTTTTATCGCAGTTAGAAACTATCTCTTTCCATGTGTCGGAAGTATAAAGTTTTCCGTTTTCAATGGATTCGTTTACGAGTTTTGCGCCCTGTGAATATATCTGTCCGCAACCGAGCGCGTTGTGTCCGACTTCGCTGTTGCCCATGTCGTCGTCGGTCGGAAGACCTACCGCAACTCCGTGAGCCTTTATCTGGGTGTAGGGGTATGCCGATTTGAGCATATCGAGGGTCGGGGTATACGCCGAAACGACGGCGTTGCCGTATTTGGAGGGGTTTTCGCCGACTCCGTCCATTACTATAAGAACTACCGGTTTTTTCATATATCTTCCTCTTTTCCTATTAAAGAATTATGTCGAGTCTTTCTTTTATTGCCGCAAGAAGTCCTTCGCCGTCAACGATCTTTTTGTTTTCGATCGTCGAAAGGTTTGCAAGGCTCTGAGTCATCGTGCCGCTTTCGATCGTCTCTATGCAGGCTCTTTCGAGTTTGTCCGCAAAGTTGCAGAGTTCGGGAATTCCGTCGAGTTCGCCTCTTTTTCTCAGAGCGCCCGTCCATGCGAAAATTGTCGCTATCGAGTTCGTCGAAACCTTTTCGCCCTTAAGATATCTGTAATAGTGGCGGGTGACCGTTCCGTGAGCCGCTTCGTATTCATAATAGCCTTCGGGGGAGACGAGAACCGAAGTCATCATCGCGAGGTCTCCGAACGCGGTGGCTATCATATCGCTCATAACGTCGCCGTCATAATTTTTGCATGCCCAGATGAAACCGCCTTTCGAACGGATAACTCTTGCAACGGCGTCGTCGATGAGGGTGTAGAAATATTCGATTCCCGCCTCTTCGAATTTCGCTTTGTAGTCTCTTTCGTATATTTCTGCGAAAATATCCTTGAAGCGGTGGTCGTAGGTCTTGGAAATGGTGTCTTTTGCGGAGAACCAGAGATCCTGTTTTTTGTCGAGCGCGAATTTGAAACAACTGTGGGCAAACGATTCGATACTCTTGTCGATATTATGCATACCCATAACTATTCCGGCGCTGTCGAAATCGTGGATAAGCACTTTTTCGGTCGAGCCGTCTTTTTTTGTTACGAGGATCTCGGCTTTCGCTCCTGCGGGAACTTTCGTTTCGCTTGCCTTGTATATATCGCCGTAAGCGTGACGGGCAATCGTTATCGGCTTTTCCCATGTCGGGACGAACGGGGTTATTCCGTCGACGAGAATGGGGGTTCTGAAAACCGTGCCGTCGAGAATCGCTCTTATGGTACCGTTCGGGCTCTTCCACATTTCCTTAAGATTGTATTCTTTCATTCTGTCGGCGTTCGGCGTTATTGTCGCGCATTTTACCGCAACGCCGTATTTCTTTGTCGCGAGAGCGGAATCGACCGTAACTTTGTCGTCGGTCGCGTTTCTGTTTTCGAGACCGAGGTCGTAATATTCTGTCTTCAAGTCTATATACGGCTCAAGAAGCATTTCCTTTATCCATCGCCAGACGATCCTTGTCATTTCGTCGCCGTCCATTTCGACGAGCGGCGTTTTCATTTGTATCTTATCCATATCGTTCCTCCGGTTCTTTATTTATATACAGATTTTAACACAGCAGACCGAAAATTTCAATAGAATAATAAGGTTTATCTTCATATTTCATATAAGTTTCCGTTTTTTGCCTTTTGAGTTTACAAAATGTTTGAAAAATCCCTTTGTTTTTTCGCTAAAACCCTTGACTTGACGGGGAAAATATGGTATAATAAGCGTACCTTGCAACGAGGTGTTTTTTTTTGATGCAAAAAACACGCTGCAAAGGGAGGCCAATTTTTATAAAATTTTAGGAGGTGCCGAAATGGGTAAAGACAAGGTAGTTCTCGCATGTTCAGAATGCAAACGCAGAAATTATAACACTACCAAAAACAAGAAAAACAGTCCCGACAGGCTGGAGATGAACAAATACTGCAAATTCTGCCGGAAGCATACGCTTCACAAAGAAACAAAGTAGTATAGGAGGAGGTCTATTATGTCAGAAGAAATTAAAAAACCTGAAAATGCCAAGTCCGCAAAAGTTCAGAAATCAGCAAAACCCGCAAACAAAAAGCCCAATATCTTCAAGAGAATGGCTTCGTTTTTCAGGGAGACTAAGAGCGAACTCAAAAAAGTCGTTTGGCCTTCGTGGAAACAGGTTGTAAACAATACGCTCGTTGTTATCGTCGTTATGCTTATTTTCGCCGTATTTGTCGGCGCGGTTGACGCGATATTCAAACTTGTGATAAGTTTGCTTTTTAACTAATCGGAGGAAAACAGATGAGCGTTTCCGAGGCAAAGTGGTATATCATACACACTTATTCAGGCTATGAAAACAAAGTTGCCACGAGTATAGAAAAGATAGTCGAACTTCGCAATCTTTCGGATCTTATTCTCGAAGTAATGGTCCCGATGGAACAGGTTACCGAAATAAAGAACAACGAACAGGTCGTAACCGAAAGAAAGATGTTCCCCGGATATGTTCTCATACACATGGTGGTAAACGACGATACTTGGATACTTATAAAAGGTATACGCGGCGTTACCGGTTTTGTCGGTCCGGAAGGGAAGCCTATTCCTCTTACCGACGCTGAAATGGCAAATCTCGGTATACAGAAAGCCAGAGTCGAAATGCCTTACGAAAAAGGCAGCAACGTTCAGGTTACGGACGGTTCGATGAAAGGCTTTACGGGAACGGTTGACGACATCAATGTCCAGACCGGAAAGGTCAGAGTTATCGTTTCCATGTTCGGGCGCGAAACGCCGGTCGAATTTGATGCGGCTCAGCTCGAATTATTAAAATAACAGGTTTCTTATTTAAGGAGGCTAATTTACAATGGCTCAGAAAATTACAGGATATATAAAATTGCAGATCCCCGCAGGAAAAGCAAACCCCGCTCCTCCTGTCGGTCCTGCTCTCGGTCAGCACGGCGTCAATATCATGGCGTTCACCAAAGAATTCAATGAAAGAACAAAGAACGATATGGGTCTTATAATTCCGGTCGTTATCACCGTTTATGCAGACAGATCGTTCTCCTTCATAACCAAAACTCCGCCCGCAGCGGTTCTTATAAAGAAAGCATGCGGCATCGAAAGCGGTTCGGGCGTCCCCAACAAGAATAAGGTCGCTAAAATAACCAAGGCTCAGATCCAGCAGATCGCAGAAACCAAGATGCCCGACCTCAACGCTAATACCGTTGAAGCGGCTATGTCGATGATTGCAGGTACTGCAAGAAGCATGGGCGTCGAAGTCGTAGACTGATCGCCTTTCGAAAAAAGTGGGAGGATTCGGTAAATCCACTATTATCCGCAGGCGTGTAAGCGCCAAACATACCACACAGGAGGAATTTTATTAACTATGAAAAAAGGAAAGAAATATATCGAAAGCTCTAAGCTTATAGATAAATCCAAGCAGTATGACGCTGCCGAGGCAATGGACCTCGTTTGCCAGACTGCTAAAGCAAAGTTTGACGAGACTGTAGAACTTCACGTAAAACTCGGCGTTGACTCCAGACACGCAGACCAGCAGGTCAGAGGTTCTATCGTTCTTCCGCACGGAACAGGTAAATCCGTTAAAGTTCTCGTTTTCGCGAAAGGCGATAAAGTAAAAGAGGCTGAAGAGGCAGGCGCAGAGTATGTCGGCGCTGAAGATCTCGCAACAAAGATCCAGAAAGAAAACTGGTTCGATTTCGACGTCGTTATCGCGTCTCCCGACATGATGGGCGTTGTCGGCCGTATCGGTAAGATCCTCGGTCCTAAAGGACTTATGCCGAACCCGAAGGCAGGAACCGTAACTCCTAACGTCGCTCAGGCTGTTAAGGAAGTTAAAGCAGGTAAGATCGAGTACAGACTTGATAAAACCAACATCATTCACTGCCCGATCGGAAAAGTTTCTTTCGGTGCCGAAAAACTCGGAGAAAACTTCAATGCACTTATGGGCGCCATTATCAAGGCTAAACCGGCTGCTGCAAAAGGTATCTACCTCAAGAGCTGCGTTGTCGCTTCCACTATGGGCCCCGGCATAAAGATCAACGGCGCAAAGTTGATGTAATCGCAAATTAAATCTTACGGTCTCTGTCGGGCAACCCGACAGAGATTTTTTTAGGGGAATATTTTATGTATAAAATGCTTATCGTCGAAGACGACGCGGGGATCGCGAAAGAAATTTCGACGCGCGCCGAGGGGTGGGGGATAAAACCCGTATCCGTATCGGATTTCCGCAATGTCGCCGAAGAATTCGCTAAGGAAAACCCTCATATCGTTTTAATGGACATTTCTCTTCCGTTTTACGACGGTTACTATTGGTGCGAAAAAATACGCAGGGTATCAAGCGTTCCGATAATCTTCATATCCTCCGCCGCCGACAATATGAACATCGTCATGGCGGTAAATATGGGCGCTGACGATTTTATTGCAAAGCCCTTTGATCTTTCGGTCCTTATGGCCAAAGTTTCGGCACTTCTCCGCAGGTCTTACGATTTTGCGGCGACAAATCCTGTCCTTGAATGGCGGGACGCTTTTCTGACAGTCGGAGAAAGCGCGCTTTGTTACGGCGGCGAAAAAACCGAACTTACAAAAAACGAATATCGGATACTTTTTGCGCTTATGGAAAACCGCGGCAGGGTCGTGAGCCGCGAAAAACTTATGGAAAAACTCTGGCAGACCGACAGTTTCGTCGATGAAAACACTTTGACCGTAAATATTAACAGACTCCGTAAAAAACTTGAGACTGCGGGGCTTTCCGACTTTATAATGACGAAATTCGGCGAAGGATATTATCTCGGTGACGGTCAATGAAATTTTTTGCTTCCTATATTAAATCAAAAATCGGACCTGTTGCGGTATTCCTTCTTTTTTCGGCCCTCTTTTTTGTTTCTTTTTATCTTTACGGCTTACCGATTCAGGCGGTATTGTATCCGTTTTTTGTCTGTCTTCTCTTCGGCGCCGTAATTCTTGCGGTCGACGGCGTTTTTTCTTACAGAAGATATATGGCGCTGCGGCGTGCCGCAAAACTTCCGTCAAAGGCGGCAACGGGGCTTCCGAAGGCAAAAACACCCGAAGAAAAGGCGTATTCCGAACTTGTAAAAACCGTGGCGGACGACTGTAACCGTATAAAAAACGAAGAAGAGGCCCGCCGCAACGATATGGTGAATTATTACACCCTGTGGGCGCACCAGATAAAAACACCGATATCGTCGATGAACCTGACCTTGCAGAACCGCGACGGCGAGATATTCCGAAAACTTTCGCTTGACCTTGCAAAAACTGAAAACTATGTCGATATGGTAATGGCGTATCTTCGGAGCGACGGCACGTCCGATTATGTTATACAGGAATATGACGTCGACGGAATAATAAAAGGTGCGGTAAAGAAATTTGCGGGCGAATTTATCGAAAGAAAGATAAAACTTGAATATACTCCCGTAAACCTTACGGTGATAACCGACAGAAAATGGCTTTCTTTCGTTTTTGAGCAGATAATTTCAAACGCTCTTAAATATACGCCTTCGGGAAGCGTTAAAATATACGGGAATGAAAACTCCGTAATTTTCGAAGATACGGGAACGGGGATTTCCGCCGAAGATCTGCCGAGAATTTTCGAGAGGGGATATACGGGGCTTAAC
>CAKSQP010000023.1 GCA_934486965.1 uncultured Eubacteriales bacterium | reverse complement strand
GCGTTCCCGAGGTGATTCGAACACCCGACCTACCGCTTAGGAGGCGGTCGCTCTATCCTGCTGAGCTACGGAAACAGATATTGTATTCGGTAGTCAGTATAGCACATTTCCGTTCTGTTTTCAAGTATCTTTATATTTTTTCGGTGAAAATTACGATTTGGCGGCGCCAAGTGTAACACTTATATGACAAAAACTTGTACTTTTCCTTATTTTCCGCGCCGCAGAAAGTAATTTTCAGGTAAAATTTGTGACAATTGTGTTTCAGAGAACTATTTTCTGTTGCAAACCTTTTTTATATATGTTATTATTAAATATAAAGAGAAGATATTCGGAAACGGAGGGTGCCCGATGGCAGAAAACAACAACATTCCCGTATTTTTATTTCATGAGGGAACCAATTTCGAAGCATACAAATTCCTCGGGGCGCACCCCTGCACAGAGAACGGCTCGGAAGGAGCAATTTTCAGAGTATGGGCGCCCGCCGCGCGTTCGGTTTCGGTCGTCGGAGATTTCAACGAATGGGACAGGACCCGCGACCCGATGACGAGGATAAGCGAGCAGGGCATTTACGAAAAATTCGTTCCGAACATCGTCCGTTACGACAGATATATGTTCAGCGTCGAGAAAAAAGACGGTTCTGTCGTAAACAAAGCCGACCCGTTCGCTTTTCACAGCGGTTCGGGCGGAGACAAAAGTTCGAAATTCTATCCGCTCGACGAATTCGAGTGGTCGGACGGAAAATGGGAAAAGAATTTTTCGAAAAAAGACCATACGAAAGAACCGATGAACATTTACGAGGCACACCTCGGTTCCTGGAGGAGGTATCCCGACGGAAACCCGTTCAGTTACAGAAAATCGGCGCACGATCTTGTCGATTACGCCAAGGAAATGGGCTACACGCACATCGAACTTCTGCCCGTAACGGAATATCCGCTCGACGCCTCATGGGGATATCAGGTAACGGGATATTTCGCCCCGACCTCACGCTACGGAGTTCCGGACGACCTGAAATATTTCGTCAACCGCTGTCACGAACAGGGACTTGCGGTCATTATGGACTGGGTCCCCGCGCATTTTCCGAAAGACGAATATGCCCTTGCGGATTTCGACGGAGATTTCGCATTCGAATACAAGGACAAGATAAAAAGAGAACAGCCGTCCTGGGGGACCGTCGTTTTCGACTACGGCAAGACCGAAGTTCAGTCGTTCCTCATTTCGTCGGCTCTCTACTGGCTCAACGAATATCATATAGACGGGCTCCGCGTCGACGCGGTCTCTGCAATGCTCTATCTTGATTTCGGAAAAAATATCGGGCTTAAAAATTCGCTCGGCGGCGACGGAAACTTAGAGGCGATAGCCCTTATAAAGAAACTCAACGACGCCGTTCACGAAAGAGCTCCGGGCAAACTGATGATAGCCGAAGAATCGACGGCATGGCCGAAAATCACCGAAAAGACCTCGATGGGAGGTCTCGGGTTTGACTTCAAATGGAACATGGGCTGGATGAACGACAGCCTGCGTTACCTCGAAACAGACCCGTTTTTCAGAAATTACAATCATAATAATGTGACCTTTTCAATGGTCTACGCCTATGCGGAAAAATATATTCTCCCGATATCGCACGACGAAGTAGTCCACGGCAAGAAATCGCTCCTCGACAAAAATCCCGGAAGTTATGAAGAAAAATTTGCGGGAATGAGAGCGTTCCTCGGATATATGTATACGCACGTCGGAAAGAAACTTCTTTTCATGGGTACGGAATTCGGGCAGTTCAGGGAATGGGACTATGCAAACTCCCTCGAATGGTTCATGCTCGACTACGACGCTCATGCGAAATTGCAGAATTATGTCAAGGAACTGAATTATTTCTATCTTGAAAATCCCGCGCTCTGGGAAGAAGACTGCGACCCGTCGGGCTTTAACTGGATAGTCGGAGACGACAACAAGCAGAATATTCTCGTCTATGAACGCAAATGCAAAAAAGAAGACCTTATCGTCGCGATAAACTTTTCGCCCGTGACCCGCGACAATTACGAATTCGGACTTCCCTCTTCGGGAGTATATTCGCAGGTATTTTGTTCGGAGGACGCGGATTTCGGAGGAAGCGGAGACCTGCCGGGCGATATAAAAGCAGAGAAAAAGCCGATGCACGGACTGAATTTTTCGGGTAAAATAAAGATACCTGCGCTTTCGGTCACGGTCTGGAAAAAGAAAACTCAGACTAAAAATAAATTCGGAATACAGAAAATTTCAGGGAGGGACAGCAAATGATTCAAAAGAAAAAATGTATCGCGATGCTTCTCGCGGGAGGACAGGGCAGCAGGCTTCACGTCTTAACGAAGAACGTCGCAAAACCCGCGGTTCCTTTCGGCGGTAAGTACAGAATAATAGACTTTCCGCTTTCAAACTGCATAAACTCCAACATTTCGGTCGTCGGAGTTCTGACGCAGTATCAGCCGCTGGCTCTCAACCGCTATATAAGAAACGGGCAGCCGTGGGACCTCGACAGACTTTACGGAGGCGTTTATATCCTGCCGCCGTATCAGAGAAAAGCGGGTTCGCAGTGGTATGAGGGAACGGCGAACGCGATATATCAGAACATCGGTTTTATAGAGCAGTATGACCCCGAATACGTTCTTATCCTTTCGGGCGACCATATCTATACGATGGACTATTCGAAGATGCTCGCTTTCCACGAAGAAAGAAACGCCGATATAACGATAGCGGTCATCGACGTTCCGAAGGAGGAGGCTTCCCGTTTCGGAATAGTCTGCACCGAAGACGGCGAAAAGATAAACGGATTTCAGGAAAAGCCGAAAGAGCCGCGTTCGACGCTTGCTTCGATGGGAATTTACGTCTTCCGCTGGGACAAACTCAAAAAATATCTTATCGAAGACGAAAAGGACGAAACCTCTTCAAAGGATTTCGGCAAGAACGTTATTCCGAAAATGCTCGAAAACGGCGAAAGAATGTACGCTTATGCCTTTGACGGATACTGGAAAGACGTCGGGACTATCGAAAGCCTCTGGGAAGCGAATATGGATATCCTCTATAATTCGAACCTGAATTTAAGCGATCCCGACTGGAAGATATATGCAAGAAACCCTGTCGCGCCCCCTCATTACGCAGGCAAAAACGCCGAAACGGTAAATTCGATAGTTTCGGAGGGCAGCGAACTTAACGGTAAGATAAAAGACTCGGTAATCTTCTATAAAGTCGAAACGGAAGAAGATTCTCTTATCGAAAACTCTGTCGTAATGCAGAACGCCGTAATTAAAAAAGGCGCGAAAGTTTACAATGCGATAATTGCGCAGAACGTTGAGATAGGCGAAAACGCCGTCGTCGGCGAACCCTGCGACAGTTGCACCGAAAGAAAAATAACCGTTATCGGAGCGGACAGCAAAATAGAGTCGGGAGAAATAATCAAAGCCGGAGAAATAATCGACAGAAGCGAGGAGGGAGACATATTATGAACGCGATAGGAATTATCTTTTCGAATATTCACGACAATCACCTTCCCGAATTTACGAAAGAACGCACCTTCGGAGCGGTCCCGTTCGGCGGAAGATACAGGCTTATCGACTTTGTTCTTTCGAATATGACGAACTCCGGAATAACGACGGTCGGAGTCGTCGCCCGCAACAATTACCATTCCCTGACAAGCCACCTCGGAAGCGGCAAGGAATGGGATCTTTCGAGAAAATTCGGCGGACTTACCATTTATCCGCCTTACAGCACCGCCTCCGGCAGATCGCTTTACACCGGCAGGCTCGAAGCCCTCAAAAACGTATATAACTACATTGCAAGAGCAAGAGAAGATTATGTCGTGCTTTCCGACTGCGACGTCGTCTGCAATATGGACTACGCCGAAGTTCTGCGTTTCCATAAAGAAAACAACGCCGATATCACGGCGGTTTATCACAAGGTCGATATAAGCGAATTTTCGGGCGAAAAACTCGTCACATATAAAATCACCGACGGAAACTGCGTAAAGACGCACGTCGGCGGACACCCGTCGGGCGTTCAGAACCTTTCTATGTCGATGTGGCTCTTAAAAAAAGAACTGCTCCTGAAAATAATCGACGAAGCGCTCGCAACGGGACTTCAGAGTTTTGAAAGAGACATTCTTGCGGTAAACGCCGCCGACCTCAAAATAGTCGGTTACGAATTTACGGGATATGCAAGACAGATAGTTTCGACCCCCGACTTTTTCAGAGCGAACCTCGAACTTCTCGACAGAAAAGTACGGGACGAACTTTGCCAGAAGGACAGACCGATCTATACGAAAGTCTACGACGCCGCCCCCGCAAGATATATGAACGGAGCGTCGGTCAGGAACTCCCTTATTGCGAACGGCTCCGTAATAATGGGAACCGTTGAAAACTGCGTTCTCGGAAGAGAAGTTTATATCGCGAAAAACACCGTTGTCAAAAATTCCGTCATAATGCACGGAGCCATAATCAATGAAAACTGCGTTGTAAACAACTGTATTCTCGACAAAAAGACGGTCGTCCGCCCCGGACAGACGCTTTCGGGAACGGAAAACTATCCGTTTGTCGCGGTCAAGGGAAGCATTATATCAGGAGACATCCATGAAAATACTATCTACGGCGTCGGAAAGTGATCCTTTTGCGGTTTCGGGAGGTCTCGGCGACGTCATCGGGGCTTTGCCCAAGGCTCTTGCGAAGATCGAGGGCGAAAATAACGACGTAAGAGTCGTTTTGCCGCTCTATAAAAAAACCGCCGAAAATTTCAAGTCGGAAATGACCTATAAGTTCGACTTTATGCTCCCCCTCGCGTGGAGAAGCATATACTGCGGCGTTTTCGAACTGAAAAAAGACGGCGTGACATATTATTTTATCGACAACGAACATTATTTCAAACGCGACGGACTTTACGGGTTTTACGACGACGGCGAACGCTTTTCGTTCTTTTCGAAAGCGTGCCTCGAAATTCTCGAAAGGCTCGATTTCTACCCCGATATAATCCATTCGCACGACTGGCATACCGCGCTCGTTCCTATCCTTTTCAAAAGATATTATAAATGGAAACACGAATTTTCGGCGACGAAAGCGATATTCACCATTCACAACATTCAGTATCAGGGGCAGTATGACGAAGCGATATTGGGCGACGTTTTCGGGCTCGGAGACGGAGACCGCGACACCGTAACTTTCAACGGCTGTATAAACCTGATGAAAGGGGCGATAGTCGCCGCCGACAAGGTCAACACCGTAAGCCCGAACTACGCAAGAGAACTGACATATCCCTATTACGCCCACGGACTTTCCGCGATAATAAGGGAACATCAGTATAAATTCTGCGGAATTCTGAACGGGATAGACAACGACAGGATAAACCCCGAAACAAACCCGCACCTTTACGCGAATTTCAACTACCGCTCCCCTGCAAAAATGGCTTTCAACAAAAAGAAACTGCAGGAGGAAATGAACCTGCCTCAGGACGACACCGTCCCCGTTGTCGCGATAATCTCAAGGCTTGTTTCCCATAAGGGTATCGATCTTGTCCGCGGAATTTTTTCGCAACTTATGGATATGCCGTTGCAACTTGTCGTTCTCGGCACGGGCGACAGAGAATACGAGGACTTTTTCAGATACGCCGCAAGCCGCTACAAAGGCAAACTCGAAGTGAGGATAACCTTTGACGGAGCGCTTGCCGACAGGATATACGGCGGCGCCGATATGATTTTAATGCCGTCGAAGAGCGAGCCGTGCGGACTTGTCCAGATGATCGCCCTGCGTTACGGAACAATTCCCATTGTCAGGGAAACGGGCGGCTTAAAAGACAGCATTACCGACGTTCAGTACGGCGGAAACGGATTTTCGTTCCCCGACTATAACGCTCACGAACTGCTTTATACGGTCGGCAGAGCCGTCGATATGTTCAGAAACGACAAGGACGGCTGGAAAGCCCTTAAAAAGAAGGCGATGAAATGCGATTTCGGCTGGGACAAAGCCGCCGGAAACTATTTCGATTTCTATAAAGACGCCTTGGGAAGAAAATAACAAAAAAGCCCTGCGGGGCTTTTTTAATGCAAAGGAAAAGTATGTTTTTATTCAACGCAAACGACAAATTCCATAAAAATCCTGCGGGCGCCGCGGAAAGCGAAACCCCGATCTCTTTCAAAGTTTCGGTTTCGAGAAGAGAGGCTTTGACAGACCTTTATCTGATGTTCAGCGAAGACAAAAAGCCCGCCGAAAAAATCAGAATGACGCTTGACGGAAGTTACGCGGGAACGGATTATTACACCGCCGAAATTCCGCCGCTTGCCGCGGGAATTTACTGGTACACCTTTATTGCCGATAAAAACGGACAGGAGACCGTTTACGGCAGAGGCGAAGACGGAAATGCCGTCAAAAACGGAAAAGCGTGGCAACAGACGGTCTGTCTTAAGGGGTGGAACGCCGCGCCCGAATTTGCGGGGAAAATAATTTATCAGATATTCCCCGACCGCTTTTTCAAAAAGGGCACGCCTCCGCTCCCCGAACGGAAGAAATATGTAAAATTCAAAAACCCCGACGAACTTCCGAACTATATAAGGGAAGAAAACGGAGACCTTGACACCTCCGACTTTTTCGGCGGAACGCTTCGCGGAATCGAGGAAAAACTGCCGTATATCGCTTCTCTCGGAGCGGAAATAATTTATCTCAATCCGATTTTCGAGGCTCATTCAAACCACCGCTACGACACCGCCGACTATACGAAAATCGACCCCGTTCTCGGAAACGAAGAGGATTTCTCGTCTCTTTGCAAGTCTGCCGAGAAGTACGGGATAAAAATAATTCTTGACGGCGTTTTTTCGCACACGGGCGACGACAGCATTTATTTCAACCGCTACGGGACTTATCCTGATGTCGGGGCGTATCAGTCGCAAAAATCACCGTATTATAAATGGTACACCTTTCAGGAGTTTCCCGACAGATATTCGTCCTGGTGGGGAATTAAAATTTTGCCCGAAGTCAATGAAACCGAACCCGACTACCTCGAATATATGACGGGTAAGGGCGGGGTTCTTGAAAAATGGCTCCGTCTCGGTGCTTCGGGGTACAGGCTCGACGTTGCGGACGAACTTCCCGACGAATTTCTCGACGCGCTTTATAAGACCGTCAAAACCGTAAAAAAGGACGCCTACGTCGTCGGAGAAGTCTGGGAGGACGCGACAAACAAAGAGGACAACGGCAGACGCCGCAAATATCTTCAGGGCGGCGAAATGGACGGTGTTATGAACTATGTCTTAAAGGACGCCCTTATCGGATTTCTGAATTCGGGAAACGCCGAAAAACTTTCGGACGCGATAAATCTTTTGCAAGAAAACTATCCGAAGCCGTCGCTTTCCTGCCTTATGAACATCTTAGGCTCGCACGACACGAAACGGATACTTTCGGTTCTCGGCGGGGTAAAGACCGACGACTGCGACTATGAGGGGCAGGCAAAGGAAAGGCTTTCGCCCGAAGAACGCAAAACCGCAATAAAAAAACTCATGCTCGGCTGGTTTATTTTAGCAACTCTTCCGGGCTGTCCGACCGTTTTTTACGGGGACGAGGCGGGCGTCGAGGGGCTTCGCGACCCATTGAACCGCAAGTATTTCCCGTGGGGGAAAGAAGATAAGACCCTGCTTTCGCACTACCGCAAAATGGGAGAACTCCGCAAAAACACCCCCGAACTCAAAACGGGAGACGTCGAAACCGTCCTTTGCGAAAATTCGCTTTTTGCATATTCGAGAAACGGACTTATCGCCGTCTGCAACGGCAAAAACGCCGAAGACAGCATTTCTCTCGACCGCGATTTCACTGACACGGTATCGGGCAAAAAAATAAAAGCGGGAACTCTTACTCTCCCGCCCTATTCGTTCTTTTTATTAAAATAAAGTAAATCCGCCCTTGGCTGAGGGCGGATTTTTTTATGCGTAGTATTGAGCCTGAGCGTTCCAGAGTTCGGAATATTTGCCGTTCTCCTCCGACAGCAGAGTTTTGTGGTCTCCGCGCTGGATAAGTCTTCCCTTGTCGAAGACCGCTATATCCTCGCAGAAGCGGCAGGACGAAAGCCTGTGGCTTATAAAGACCGAAGTTTTACCCTCGACAAGTTTATCGAATTTCGAATATATCTCATATTCGGCGACAGGGTCGAGCGCCGCGGTGGGTTCGTCGAGAACGACAAACGGGGAATCTCGGTAAAGAGCGCGTGCTATGGCTATCTTCTGGCTTTCTCCGCCCGAAAAACCGACTCCGCCGTCGTCGAAATATTTCGAGATCATGGTATTTATGCCGTCCTGAAGTTTCTCCGATCTGTCGGAAAAGCCTGCTTCGGCAAGGCATTTTTTAACTTTTTCGGGGTCGTAATTTTCCGACGCCGCAACGTTTTCGGCAATTGAGAACGGCAGAAGTCCGAAATCCTGAAAAACAACGGAGAATACCGAAAGATATTCGGCGTAGGAATACTCTTTGATATTTATTCCGTTAAGCAGAATTTCGCCCTCGGTCGGGTCGTAAAGCCTGCAAAGCAATTTTATAAAAGTGGATTTTCCAGAGCCGTTTTCCCCGACTATCGCAAGTTTTTCGCCGACACGGAATTTTATGCTGACGTTTTTCAGGGCATAGTCTTCCGTTCCCGGATAGATAAACGACACGTTTCTGAATTCAATTTCCGGATTATCTTTCGGCACGGGAAGACTTCCTGTATCCATAACGCTTTTCGTATCAAGAAACTTAAATGTGTTTTCAAGAAACGCGGCGTTTGTCCGTATAAGCCCGAAGTTCTGAAGAAAACTGCCGATACCCGACGAAAGATTTGTTATCGCCGAGATATACTGCATTACCGAGCCGACGCCGAAAGCGCCCGCCCATGCTTTAAGCCCTACGAAAAGATAGACAAAGCCCGTAAAAAGGCCCGACACCGCGGAAGACGCCGCGGAAAGAAGTCCCTGTCCGCCCTTCGCATATTTCGCGCCGAGACCTTTCGGCGAAAAGGTGAGTTCGGGGAAGTTCGAAAACCCGTCGACGAACTTTTCCTGACCGTATATCCTTATGTCGGCGGAGGTTTCGGGGTTATCCGAAAAACTCATGAAAAAGCCGAAGAGACGGTTTGTAAGCCCCGATTTTTCGGAAAGTTTATTGTCGTATTCCGACGCTTTGATCGAGAAAAACGACGAAAGAAACGTGACTCCGAGCATAAACAGCGGAATTATGACCGCAAAAACGGGGCTGTTGAGAAAGGTAAAGTTTCCGCCCGTCGCAGGTACGGAAGACGTAAACAGCGTGACGGAAAGGGCTGTCGAGCCGATAATATCGAAAAAGCCCGTAAAGAACGCCACGGAAAACGATCTTGCTCTGCCGAGTCCCCAGCCGCTTCGGAATTCGCCCTCGTTTATTTTTTCGAGGAGAGCGTGCATTTCGGGGGAATCTATCTGCAAAAAATCGATATCAAGCATTTTCTCCGAATAGAAATTCCGCGTTTTGATATTGTAACTGTTAAGTTTCTGCCAGGAAAACCAACCGAAAACGAATCGATCGAAACTTCTGAAAAGCAGTTGAACAAATACGACAGCCATGCCCCACGGAAGCACGGTCTCAAAGTCACCGCCCGCGGCTATCTTATCGAGAAGAACGGCGGACAGCGCGATCGTCGCATAACTGCTGACTTTTGAAAAAAGAATTCTGATTATCTCAAACGTAAATATATTCGGATACGCCCTGTTCCAGAGAGAAAACATTCTGAAAGTCAGAGAGACGGTTTTTCCGACAGAGATTTTGTTCTTTTTCACCGTCATACCTCCTCTTTGTAGTAATGGCTCTGAATATTGAAAAGGTTTGCGTATTTTCCGTTTTTCGCCAAAAGAAAATCGTGCGTTCCCTCTTCGGCTATCCTGCCGTCTTCGAGATATATTATCCTGTCGCAGAACCTTGTCGACGCCAGACGGTGAGAAATATATACCGAAGTCTTTTTATCGGTCATTTTCCTGTAATTTTCGTAAATCCGACTTTCGGCGATCGGGTCGAGAGCCGCGGTAGGCTCGTCCAGAATAAGAACCGAAGAGTCTTTATACAAAGCCCTCGCAAGGAAAAGTCTCTGCGTTTCGCCGCCCGAAAGATAAATTCCGTCTTTAAAGACTTTTTTGCCGAGATGCGACATAAATCCCGACGGGAGAGAGGCTATCTTATCGTAAATACCCGCCTCTTTTGCACACCTTTCGACTTTTTCAAGGTCATACTCCCTCGTCT
Source organism: uncultured Eubacteriales bacterium (assembly GCA_934486965.1). Taxonomy (GTDB): domain Bacteria; phylum Bacillota; class Clostridia; order Oscillospirales; family UBA644; genus Geddesella. Next base: position 8,065 of record CAKSQP010000023.1, on the reverse strand, counting down.
GCGCTATATTTTCGGCAATCGTCGCTTCGATAAGCGAAAAGTTCTGAAATACAGCCGAAAAAACCGAATAATATTCTTTTCTGTCAAACTCGCGGATATCCACCCCGTCCAAAAGGACTTGTCCCTCGGTCGGGTCGTAAAAACCGCAGATGAGTTTTACGAGAGTGGTTTTGCCCGCGCCGTTAAGTCCGACGACAGCGATATCCTCCCCCGGTTCCAATGTCAGGTTTATATTGGTAAGGGTCGGCTTTTCGGCTTCGGGATATGTAAAGGAAACGTTTTTAAGTTCGATTTTTCTGCCCCTGCCGTCGCTTTCGGGAACGGGTTTTCCCTTTCCGAAAAGAAAAGGCTCGGGAATTTCGAGAACCTTCCGCATGGCGGATATCCTGTTGCTCATATTCCGGAGCCCAAGATAATAACCGAAGAGGTTTTTTACCCAGTTTGCAAATTCGGTTATCGCTCCGAGATAAAGCACGAATTCCGCGGCGGAAAGCCCGTTTTTAACGGTCAGCCAGAGAAGATAACCGTAGGAAAATCCGAGACGGATAAATTCGTAAACAAGATCTATCGTCCATATTTTCCTGTCGTTTTTAAGTCCTCTTTTCTCATAGGCCGAAAGGTCTCCCATCGCTTTCGAAATAATACTGCGGAGCCACCCCTGTATTGAAAACATTCTTACGTCTTTTGCAAGAGCGTTGTCCCGCGCGGCGTCGTCCGCCCAGTAAAATCTGCCCATGTATTCCGATTTTTCGTCGTAGTTTTTGTACCACCATTCGTTAAGGGGCCGAAGCAGAAGAAAATAGACAATTGTCGATACCGCAACGACCGCCGCAAGAATAAGGTCGACATTCGAGATAATAAACGTATAGGATATAAAACCTATGACGTTGAGAAGAACTGCGGAAATGACTTCCCAAAACGCTTCGGGAGCGCCGCTTGCGTCGAAAAGCGTCGCTTTGCAACGGTCTCTTTTTCGCAGAATTTCGCTGTTTTCGGTATTCGGATATGAAGTCGTCATAAATTTAAGCGTTACTTTTTCCATCATCAGGACCCGCAGATACACTCTTCCCGAATCACCGACGCGGCGAATATAAGTCGAAAGTCCGCTGATGAGAATAAGACCGACGGAAAAGAAAAGGACCGTAAGAAGCAGATTCCCAAGCCCTTTTCCGTTTTCTATCGAAGAAACGACCGCAGGAGAAACAAAAAGTCCGAGGAAATTCGACGCAAGCGCAAGAAGACACAAAAGCAAAGAAAAAACTATAACGCTTTTCCTGTTTTCCGCTCCGTATTTCAGCATATAGACGCTGTTCTGCCAGATATTGTATTTTTTCTCTTTCTTGCGCGCCATGCTTTTTATCTCCGTTGAATTTTTGTCTTAATTATATCATAATTTTGACAAAAGTCAACATGTTTCGTCAATTTTCCGTCAAAAATTCGTCAAGAGTTCCGAATGTATAGCCCTCGCTTTTCCATGTTGTTATCAGTTCTTCAAGAATTTTTGAATTTGTTTCCGACGTCGAATGAAGAAGGACGATAGCGCCGTCGTGGATACGCGAATTCAGTTTCTTTACCGACTCTTCGGGGTCGGGCTGGTCGCTGTTGTTCCAGTCGAGATATGCAAGGCTCCAGAAGACGGTCGTATATCCCATTTCGTTCGCCATTTTTAAGTTCTCGACGCTGAATTTGCCCTGCGGCGGACGGTACAGGCGAAGCATTTTTTTTGTTGTTATCGTGTTGTAAAGGCTTTCGACCTCTTCGAGTTCCTTTCGGAAAGCCTCTTTATCCGCAATTTTCGACATATCGGGGTGGGAATAGGTATGATTTCCGACGATATGCCCCTCGTTCACCATTCTTTCAACGAGGGCGGGCTGAGTTTTAAGGTAATGCCCGACAAGGAAAAAGGTCGCTTTTGTGTCGGTCTTTTTTAAGGTGTCGAGAATCGTTTCGGTATAACCGTTTTCGTAGCCTGCGTCAAAGGTCAGATAAATTTTCTTCTGCGACGTATCTCCTATAAAATACGCTCCGTACTGTTTTAACTCCTCCGCCGAAACGTTCCCCTGCGGAGCGGAATTTTCCTTTCCGAAAGAAAGCCCCCAATCGCTGACGGTCTCTTTCGTTTTCGGAAAAGAAACGCCGTAGCAGGCGAAAAGCAGAACGGCAAAGGCACAGGCGAGAGTACAGAGAGTTATCTCCTGCCAACGCCCGTCGATAAATTTCAAAACGGTCTTTATTCCCCTTTTAAGTTTTTCTTTCATTCCGCTGCCGCCTTTCCGTAATATTTGTCAAGTCCGAGCGACGAAAAGAACTTTTCGCTCCCGTCACCCGTCCGCAGGAATCTGTTCATTAAAATAAGGTCTTCTTCGCTTTCGAGAACGTTTATCCTCTGAAGGCAGGTAAAGGAAGCCTTGAAGCCCATTTTTTTGATTACGGGCAAAGACGCGTCGCTCACAGCCCCGAAAGGATAAGCAAAAGCCGTCGGGATAATTCCGCAATGCTCGTATAAGAGTTCCTGAAGTTTTGAGAGGTCGTCTTCGAGCATATTCTGATATTCAAGTTCGTTTTCGCCCTGTTTTTTCCTCGCTCCCTTTCTCCCCTTGTCGAGAGTGTGCAGGTTATAACTGTGGTTCTGTATTTCGACAAGCCCGCTGTCGCTCATTTCCTTTATTTCGTCCCATGTAACGTGCGAATAGTTGGCGTTTTCGTCTTCAGATTCGGAAAATTTTTCGGAGCAGATACCGATTATCGAAAGCACCGCTTTGGCGTTATACTCTTTAAGCAGAGGATAGGCGTAAAGATAGTTGTTGTAATAGCCGTCGTCGAAAGTCAGCATTACGGGCTTTTCAGGCAGCGGACTTCCGTTTTCGTAGTAAGCGACAAGGTCGGAGACCGTCACCGTTTCGAATCCGTTTTCTTTAAGGTATTTAAGGTCTTCTTCGAAAAGAGACGGAGGCGTGACGTATTTCCCTTGCGAACGCGGATCTTTCAGAAACGAATGATACATTATTATAGGAAGGACGACCTTTTCTCTTCCCTCCGAGACGACGGGAGACACCTCCGAATTGAAAAGCGTTACGTCCCTGAGTCCCGCGAAAATTATAAAAAGCACGGCGAGAAAATATATGCCGCGCGATATTTTTTTAAGATATTTCACAGAGTTCGCCCCTTTCCTTAAAGCCTATGATTGACTTCGGGCGAATATTCTGATAAAATCAAGAAAACACCTTATGAGGACGGCAAATGAAAAAAACGGTAAGAAAAACGGTACCCTCGGCTTTTGACGGAATAAAAGCGGGAATTTTCATAAAAATTGAAATGGAAGCGTCGTCGGCGCTTATAAAACGTCTCAAAAAAAGCGAAGACGGAATAAAAATAAACGGAAAAAGAGCGTATACAAACGAAATTCTTCATACGGGAGACGAAGTTGAAATAAATTTCGAAGACGAAGCCCCGTCCGAAAACATAATCCCGACAAAGGGCGATATAGATATTATATATGAAGACGGCGACCTGCTTATAATAAACAAGGAGGCGGGCATTCCCGTCCACCCGTCGAAAGGGCACGTTGCGGACAGTCTCGCGAATTTCGTCGCATATTATTTTAACAAAAAAGGCGAAACTCCCGTCTTCCGATGCGTCACGCGTCTTGACCGCGGCACTTCGGGGGTATGCGTCATCGCGAAAAACTCCCGCGCGCAGGACATTTTGCGCAAAGAAATGCAGAACGGGCAGACAGAAAAAAAATACCTTGCCGTATCTGTCGGAATTTTCGATAAAAAAAGCGGCATAATAGACAGAAACATCAGACGTATTCCGGAAATTGCGACAATTAAAAGAGAAGTCTGCGACGGCGACGGCAAAAGAGCCGTGACGGAATATAGAATATTGAAAGAACAAAACGGGCTGTCGCTTGCGGAAGTGATTTTGCATACGGGAAGAACGCACCAGATAAGAGTTCATTTTGCGGCGGAGGGACACCCTCTTTACGGAGACTGGCTCTACGGAAAAGAAACCGAAAAAATCGGCAGACCCGCGCTCCACTGCGCCGAAATAACGCTTTTTCACCCCGATACAAAGGAAAAACTTTGTTTTACGGCGCCGCTCCCCGAAGATATGCGAAGTTTATTTTCATAATTTTGAGGGCATACTATTTCCGAAAAGGAGCGATCGGAATGGAAATAGAAATAACCTCCGCAAATTTTGAAAACGAAGTAACGCTTTCGGCAAAACCCGTGCTTCTCGATTTCACCGCAGGCTGGTGCGAAGAGGCAAGGAAAATTCAGCCCGCGGTAAAAGAGATCGCAAAAGAACACCCCGAAATAACGGTCGGGAAAATAGACGTTGACCGTTCCCCCGAGATAGCGGAAAGGTTCGGGGTCATGAACGTGCCGTCTTTTCTTCTTTTCAGGGACGGACGTCTTTCGGTCTTTTCAACGGGAAATCAGACCAAAGAAACGATAGCCGACATACTTTCGGAACGCGGGGATATATAAAAAACGGGAGCGTGAGCAATATTTCACAAAAAAATCGAAAAATACTTGTTGCTTTTTGATATATTTTGTGTTATACTTGACAAGGTCAAAAGACCGCTCACGCGTTTGTAGCTCAGGTGGATAGAGCAACTGCCTTCTAAGCAGTGGGTCAGGGGTTCGAGTCCCTTCAAGCGCACCAAATGGGGATAACGCACGGTTATCCCCATTTTTTTCCATAAAACCGGACTTGTTTTGGGAGGTGTCCGCCGTGAAAACGAAAAAAAGATTTTTGTTCGCGAAAAATCTCGGAATAACGCTTTCAGCCCTGCAGTTTATCATTTCGGCTATTTTCTGCTGGCAACTTTTCAGAGTAAATCTGCTGCCCGACAGCATTTCGATAGGCATTACCGTAATCCTCTTCCTGCTCTGCGTAATAACGCTTCTTTTGCAGTTCAGGTATAAATCGGGGATCGTCGGTAAAGTCATTTCCGTACTTCTGGCAATCGCCCTGCTTTTCGGCTCGACCGTTCTCGGTGACGTTGCGAACACCATAAAGAGAATGAACGACAACGCAGGTTCCCAGACCGAGAAAATATGCGTATACATCATGGCTGACAGGGAAATCCCCTCCGACAGCGAAGCGGCGGACTTCACCTACGGAATTCTTGCGTCGGCGCACGGCGAATCTGTCGACAACATGATGAATATATTAAAGGATAAGTTCGGCAAATCGCCGAAGACCGCGGAATACAAGACTTCCGAGGACCTTGCCGAGGCGCTTTACGCGGGCAAAGTCGAGGCGATAATCCTCGGAGACTCCTTTATCCCCGTCATTACCGATATTGACACCTACAAGAATTTCGAGACCGAAACAAGAATTCTTTATTCGGAAGAATTCTCGATAACCGTTGACAAGAGCGACAAGACCCTGAAGGGCGACACGATAACAATGTACCTCAGCGGTATCGACAAGTTCGGCGAAGTAACGTCGGTCAGCCGCAGCGACGTCAACATTATAGCGGTCGCAAATCTCAAGACAAAAGAAGTCCTCCTTATTAACACGCCGAGAGACTATTATGTAAACCTTAAATTCGAAAACGGCACATACTCGGCAACTCCCGACAAACTCACCCACGCCGGGCTTTACGGCATAAACGTTTCGATGAACACTCTCGAAACGATATACGACAATCTGCAGTTCGACTATTATTTCCGCGTAAACTTCACAGGCTTTATGAAGATAATCGACGCGCTTGACGGTATCGACGTATATGTACCGAAGAGTTTCAACGCCTGGGGAACGTATATGACCCACTTCACCAAGGGCTGGACTCACATGGACGGCAAAATGGCGCTCGACTTTGTCCGTGAAAGACACAGTTTCGCCGACGGCGACAACCAGAGGGGAAGAGACCAGATGGCGGTCATCTCGGCGATAATAAAGAAAGCGTCGTCTCCCTCCGTAATTTCGGGTTACGCCGACATTCTCGACAGCCTGCAGAGATATTTCCAGACGGATATGCCCTCCGAAGTCATTTCTGAGATCGTCAAGATGCAGATATCCGACGGCGGAGAATGGTATGTCAGATCGGTAAGCGTCGAAGGCAGCGGGGCGCGTGAAATTCCTTATTCGATGTCCACAAAACAGTGGGTAATGCTCAGAAACAACGCAAAAGAAGAAGAGATAAAGGAACTCATTCAGAAAGTTCTTGACGGAGAAAGCATAAAAGAAGAAACCGAAGATGACAGCAACGAATAATATTTTCCGCTGTCCCGTCTGCAAGGCGGACCTTTCGGAAGACCAAAGAAGCCTTGTCTGCAAAAACGGACACCGTTTCGACATTTCGGCGTCGGGATATGTAAATCTTCTGCCGGTGCAGAAGAAAAATTCGAAAGTACCCGGCGACTCGAAAGAAATGGTCATGTCCCGAAGAAATTTCCTTTCAAAAGGCTACTACGAACCGCTCAAAGAAGCCGTCAAAAAGGAAATTTCGAAAATCGGCAAAGGCGTTGTTTTCGACTGCGGCTGCGGAGAGGGATATTATACCGACGGAATTGCCGAAGTTTCGGCAAAAACTTTCGGTATCGATATTTCGAAAATCGCTGTCGAGAAAGCAGCAAAGAAATATAAAAATGCGTTTTTCGCGGTGGCGTCGGCTTACGATCTTCCCGTCAAAAGCGAAAGCGTCGATACGGTCTGCGATATTTTCGCACCGCTTTCCGCGGAGGAATTTAAGAGAATTCTTGTTCCGAACGGATATTTTCTCTATGTCGTCCCCGCCGAAAAGCACCTTATGAAAATGAAAGAGATCCTCTATGAAACGCCTTATGAAAATGCTTTTTCCGAGGCGGAATACGACGGATTTACCTATATTAAAAACGAAAAAGTCTCATTTCCGATAGAAGTCTGCGGGAATGAAGATATCATGTCCCTTTTCACGATGACCCCGTATTCGTGGCGAACGCCGAAAGAGGGAATAAACAGGCTCATGCATACAGAAAAACTCTGCGACACGGCGGAGTTTTACATACACATATTGAAGAAGAAAACGGAGAGGTAAGAAATGAAACACAATCTTTGCGTAATAGGTTACGGCGGAATGGGCGGCTGGCACGTTCAGCACGCGCTCGATTCGGACGTTGTAAACCTTGTCGGAGTTTACGATATAAAAGAAGAGAGGAGACAGGCGGCAAGAGACAAAGGCATTTTTGTCTATGATTCGCTCGAAGAAGCGCTTGCCGACGACAAAGTCGAACTCGTCACCGTCGCAATTCCGAATGACGTTCACCCCGAAGTCGTAATCAAAGCCCTTGAAGCGGGCAAAAACGTAATCTGCGAAAAACCCGTCGCGATAACCTCGGCGGAATTCCAGACAATGATAGACGCCGCAGAAAAGAGCGGAAAACTTTTCACCGTCCACCAGAACAGACGTTGGGACATCGACTATCTCGCAATGCAGTCCCTCTGCAATTCGGGAGAGATAGGAAAGCCGATAAACATTGAATCGCGTATCCACGGTTCGAGAGGAATTCCGAGCGACTGGAGAGGCAAAAAAGAGTTCGGCGGCGGAATGATACTTGACTGGGGCGTTCATCTTATCGACCAGATGCTCCGTCTCAACACGGGAAAAATCAAAAAACTTTACTGCACCTGTACCAACATAACAAACGACGAAGTCGAAGACGGTTTCAGACTCGAAATGTTCTTTGAAGACGGCTGCAGAGGGTATGTCGAAGTCGGAACATATAACTTCCTCGACCTTCCCCGTTTTTATATGCAGTGCGAAAAAGGTACCGCAAAAATCACGAAATGGAGCGAAAACTGCGAAGTCGCGAAACTTAAACACTGGCACGAAAGCGAAGTCGTTCCCGTAAAGACCGCGGCGGGACTTACCAAAACCATGGCGCCGCGCGACGAAATAACGCTTGACAGATACAAACTCGATATTCCCCATTCCGACGTTCACGATTTTTACAGAAACGTCTGCAAAGCGCTTGAGGGAAAAGAAGAACAACTCGTCCGCCTCGATCAGGTAATGAGAGTAATGAAAGTTATGGAAGCCTGCTTCGAATCGGATAAAAAAGGTCAGGTC
>CAKSQP010000022.1 GCA_934486965.1 uncultured Eubacteriales bacterium | reverse complement strand
CCCCGGATAATGCTGTCGCATATCCGGGGTTTTTAACGCATTATTGTGCCGAAAGGCGAAGTTTTGAAGCAATACTTACTTATCAGTCCTCAGCCATTTTTTACCTCGATTTTACAGGTATGGTCTTATGAATTTTACCGCAATAGGGTAAAATACAGTTGTATAAATAAGAAAGGATATTGAGAAAAATGAAAAAAATTATCAGTTTACTTGTTGTTGCGGCAATGCTTTGTGCTTTGCTCATCGGTTGTTCTTCGGGAAATACGGGAGTTTCGACAGACGGTTCGACTTCCATGAGTACGGTCATCGGCGCTTTGGCGGAGGCTTTCGAAAACGATACGGGAATTTCGGTAACTTATAACGCGACAGGTTCGGGTTCAGGAATTCAGGCGGTAAAAGAAGGTCGCTGCGATATAGGTCTTTCGAGCAGAAATCTTAAAGACGAAGAAAAACAGGCGGGACTTGACGGCACGGTTCTTGCATTTGACGGAATAGCCGTTATCGTAAATCCCGAAAATCCTGTTTCGGACCTTGATATTGATACTGTAAAGAAAATATATACGGGCAAGATAACAAACTGGAAGGAAGTCGGAGGCGACGACGCGGAGATCGTTCTTATCGGCAGGGAAGCGGGGAGCGGCACGAGAGACGGCTTTGAGTCCGTTACTGGTACGGAATCTGAATGTAAATACCGTCAGGAACTCACTTCCACGGGCGACGTCATAACGACGGTCGCAGGAAATCCGAACGCCGTCGGTTATGCGTCTCTTGCGGCGGTCAAAGACAGCGTAAAAGCGCTTTCCGTCGGCGGTGTCTCTCCGAGCGAAGATACTGTCAAGAACGGCAGTTATGTAATACAGAGACCTTTTATTCTTGTTACGAGATCCGGTGAAAAACTTTCGGAAAACGCTCAGTCGTTCTTTGATTATATCACTTCCGCCGCTGCGGGCGACGTTATTGCGAAAGCGGGTGCTGTCCCCGCAAAATAAATTGAGGTGTCCAGATGAAGAAGAACAGATTTCTTGAAAATACGGTACACGGAGTGTTTCTTATCCTCGGACTTATTACTGTCGGCTGTGTCCTCGTAATTACCGTATACCTCATTGTTTCGGGTATCCCCGCGATAAAGGAAATAGGCATTTTCAACTTTTTATTCGGCAAAGAATGGGCGTCGACCGCCGCAGACCCGAAATTCGGGATCCTGCCTTTTATTCTGACGAGCGTTTACGGAATGGCGGGCGCTCTTCTTATAGGCGTCCCGATAGGCTTTTTTACGGCGGTATTCCTTTCGAAGGTCGCGAATAAGACCGTCAGACGTATAATGGAAAGTTGTGTGAATCTCCTTGCGGGAATTCCGTCTGTTGTTTACGGACTTGTCGGAATGTTGGTGCTCGTGCCTTCGGTAAGAAAAATTTTCGGCGTTCCCGACGGTTCGGGGCTTCTTTCGGCAATAATAGTTCTTGCCATCATGATACTGCCGAACATAATAAAGGTTTCGGTTTCCGCTCTCGACGCAGTTCCGAAAGAATATGAAGATGCGTCTCTTGCGCTCGGAGCAACGGCGACCGAGACGTATTTCAGAGTGTCCGTTCCTGCGGCAAAGAGCGGAATTGCGGCGGCTGTCGTTTTGGGAGTCGGGCGCGCGATAGGGGAGGCGATGGCTGTTATGATGGTTGCGGGAAACGTCGCGAATATGCCGTCCCTTTTTCAGAGCGTGCGTTTTCTTACGACCGCGGTCGCGAGCGAAATGTCCTATTCAAGCCCCGGAAGTCTGCAAAGAAACGCCCTTTTTTCAATAGCGTTGGTTTTGTATCTGTTTATTTTGCTTATAAACGCGACCCTGAATTTCTTTTTGAAACGGGAGAAGAAAAAATAAATGAAAACAAACCGAAAATTTTATATATATCTTATGCGGGCGCTGATGTTTGTTTCCGCGGCGCTCACCTCGGCTCTTGTCCTCTTTCTCTTTATTTACGTTCTTGCAAAGGGGCTTCCGCATATATCGTGGGAATTCCTCACCACAAAGCCGAGTATCCTTGCGGGAAAGATAGGTATTCTGCCCGACATTCTGAATACGCTGTATATCGTTATCGCGACTGTCGTCATAGTTTTGCCTCTCGGAGTGGGCGCCGCAATTTACCTTACGGAATATGCGGGAAACAAAAAAGTCGTTTCCGTAATAGAATACGCCGCCGAGACTCTTTCGGGTATTCCGTCTATAATCTACGGGCTTGTCGGTATGCTTCTTTTTTCGAATAATTTCGGAACAAGTCTTCTTGCGGGGGCTCTTACCCTCGTTATAATGAATCTTCCGACGGTTATGCGAACGACTCAGGAAAGCCTGAAGACGGTGCCTCAGGCATACAGAGAGGGGGCGTTCGGGCTCGGTGCCGGAAAATGGAGGGTTATCCGCACCGTCGTTTTGCCGGGCTGCGTCGACGGAGTTGTTACGGGGTGTATTCTTTCCGTCGGCAGGATTTTGGGAGAATCCGCGGCGCTTCTCTTTACGGCGGGCTTTGCGCATGCCCTTAACGGGATATTCGAGGGGCTTGCAAGACCGGGGGCAACGCTTACCGTTGCGCTTTACGTTTATGCAAAAGAGGAGGGCGAGTTCGGAGTCGCTTTTGCCATCGCCGCGATACTGATGCTTTTGACTTTGCTTATAAATGCGGCGGCAACGGCTGTCGGCAGGCACTTTTCAAAAAGGAGAGGTCTATGAACAATATAATGACGGCGGAAAATTTATGTTTATGGTACGGCGATAATCAGGCGATTAAAAATATAAATATAAATATTCCCGAAAAAAGTATCACCGCGCTTATCGGACCGTCGGGCTGCGGGAAATCCACGTTTCTGAAAACCTTAAACCGAATGAACGATCTTATTCCGACGGTTAAAATTTCGGGAAACGTGTTTTACGGCGGGCGCGATATTTTTGATAAAGGCGTTGACGTAAACGAACTTCGGAAAGACATAGGTATGGTCTTTCAGAAACCGAACCCTTTCCCGATGAGTATTTACGATAATATCGCTTACGGTCCGAGAACTCACGGAATAAAAAACCGTGCGAAACTTGACGCGATAGTCGAGGAAGCGCTTCGCGGGGCGGCTATCTGGGACGAGGTGAAGGACAGGCTTAAGAAAAACGCGCTCGGACTTTCGGGCGGGCAGCAGCAGAGGCTGTGTATCGCCCGCGCGCTTGCGGTAAAACCGAAAATTCTTTTAATGGACGAACCGACCTCCGCTCTCGACCCTATTTCAACTTCGAGAATAGAGGACCTTACTTTGCAGTTAAAGGAAGAGTATACGGTCGTCATGGTTACGCACAATATGCAGCAGGCGGTCAGGATCTCCGATTATACGGCATTTTTTCTCCTTGGCGAGCTTGTTGAATTCGGAGCGACCGAAAAGATATTTTCACAGCCCGAAGATAAGCGTACCGAAGATTATATTACGGGAAGGTTCGGATAATTATGAGAAACAGATTCGACGAACAACTTGAACTTCTGAATAAAAAAATGACGGAGATGGGCGCTGAATGCGAAAGCATTATCGCTCTTGCCGCCGAGGCTTTGCTGTCGGGAAATACAGAAGGCGCGAAAAAGGCAATGGAGCAGGGTCACTCGATCGATCAGATGGAGCGGGAAATAGAAAATATCTGTCTCAAACTTCTTCTCCAACAACAGCCTGTCGCAAGAGATCTGCGGGTTATTTCCGCCGCTCTTAAAATGATCACCGATATGGAAAGAATCGGCGATCAGGCGGAGGATATTGCGGAAATTATCGTTTTTCTTAACGGAAGAACGGGCGCAGAGTGTCACGGTATCCGAAAAATGGCGGAAGCGACTATCAAGATGGTGACCGACAGCGTAGACGCTTATGTCCGCGGTGACCTGAAACTTGCCGAAGAGGTCTGCAAATACGACGATATCGTAGATAACGACTTTTTGCAAATCAAAAAGACGCTTATCGGAATGATTGCAGAGAATTCCGCCGACGGGGAATATGCTCTCGATATTCTGATGATCGCAAAATATTTCGAGCGGATAGGCGACCATGCGGTAAATATCGCCGAATGGGTCGAATTTTCGGTTACGGGCGTCCATAAAAAATTCTGAAAAATTCACAAAAGGCTCTTGACAGGGCCTTTTTCTTTTGCTATAATAAGTGTACTAAGCGATATAGTACACTTATTGCGGAGGATATTATGATAGATTTTCTTGATGTTACAAAGCGTTTTGACGGGAAAACCGTGCTTGACAAGGTTTCTTTTTCCGTAAAGTCGGGCGGCGTTTTCGGGCTTGTCGGAACGAACGGGGCGGGAAAGAGTACGCTTCTTCGACTTGCCGCAGGCGTATATTCCCCTGACGAAGGGGGAGTATTTATTGACGGAAAAGGCGTTTTCGATTCGGCAGAGGTGAAAGAAAAGACTGTCTTTATAAGCGACGACGCGTATTTTCCGACAGGGTCTTCCGTTTCCGATATAAAGCAGGTGTATTCCGTGTTTTATAAGAATTTCGACGGCGGTGAATTTTCAAAGATAACCGAATACCTCGGTTTTCGCCCCGAAAGCAAGATAGGATCGTTTTCGAAAGGTATGAAAAAACAGTTGTCGGTCGCCGCGGCTCTTGCCTGCAATACCGAATATGTTTTCCTTGACGAAACATTCGACGGGCTTGATCCTGTGATTCGCAGTTACGTCAAAAAATTGATGTACGGAAAAGCGGAAGAGAAAAATACGACTTTTCTTCTTACAAGTCACGACCTCAGGGAAACCGAAAGTCTCTGTGACGGAGTTTGCATAATCCACGACGGAAAGACCGTGGTGTGCGGAGATATTTTTGACGTTACGACCGATATGGTCAAGGTTCAGGTGTCTTTCGGAGACGTAAAAGAACCGACTTTTGACGGTCTTGACATTGTCGGAATGTCGTCGCTCGGTTCTGTTTATACGCTTATCGTACGGGGCGGAGAAGAGAAGACAAGAGAAATACTTATGCAAAAAGAGCCGATAATTCTCGATTTCCTGCCGTTGACTCTCGAAGAAATATTTATTTACGAAACGGAGGCGCTTGGCTATGCCGAAAAATAATTCTTTCTTTGACCGCCGTTATTTCGGATATTTGCTTAAGAAAATACTTCCGTTTTTTATTTCCTCGAATATAGTAATGCTGATCTCGTCGTTCCTTATTTATATAAGGAAATCGTCGTACACTTTTCTGTTCGGAGAAGTCGCCGATCTTTCGTACGGACTTCTGGCGTTCGTCTATATTTATCCCGTGCTTCTCGGCATATTTATATTCCGATTCCTTTTTTCGAAAAAACAGAGCGATTTTACGGGTTCTTTGCCGATAAACCGTTCGGCGATATACTGTACGGGCGTTCTTACGGGAGGCATTGCGTGTTTTATTCCGTGTCTTCTGATGACTTTTCTTGCGGGAGTTGAACTCAATATTTTCTGCGGGAATAATATTTATGTGATTCCCGAAATATATCTGATTACGTTTTTGTTCTGGTTTATCGCGTATTTTTCGGCTTTCATGCTGACTTCCGCGGCGGCGTTCCTTTCGGGGACATACGTTACTCATATAATCGTTACCGCCGTGTTTTTATTTGCGCCTGCCGCTCTGGAAATTGCCGTCAGGCTTTTTACGGGCGACTTTTTCAGACAGAACACCACTTTTTTGCCGTCGGTCTGCGGAATTCCTTATACTTTTATTTCATACAACAAGTCGGGACTTAATTCGGTATTCGGCGTGATTTACGGGCTTGTTTTTGCGGTTTTACTTATTTTTGCAGGCAAATTTCTTTTCAAAAAACGGAAATTCGAAAAGGCGGGGGAGCCTTATGTGAGCCGCTCCGTTTTTAATCTTGTGAGGTTCGGAATTTATCTGCCCGCCTGCTTTGTCTGCGTCTGCGGACTTGACGGCGGCTATTCGGTCTTCCTGCTGTTCTTTTTGATTCTGGGTGTATTTCTTTGTGAAATTCTGATGAACAGGGGACTTCGTAAAGATATCCTTAAAGGAGCGTCTGTTTTCGGTATCGCCGCTGTCGTTTCGGTTCTTGTCTATATCGGGCTTTGGGGCGGAGGACTTCATTACGAGGGCGAAGTCATTTTCAACAATGCCGAAGTCGTAAAAATGACGGCGCACATTCCCAAATGCGGGCAGTTGTCTTTCAGCAGGCTCAATCAGGAGACCGTATCTGTTGAAATACCTGCCGACAGCAAACTTTACGACTTGTTAAGAGAGGGAGAAAATTCTCCGAAATCAAGCGAAATATCTCTTTCTGTCACTGCGGAAATAAAGACCGAAAAAGGAACGGAAACAAGCAGTTTTTCGAAATATCTGTCTTCCGAAGAGTTTTCTCTTCTTGTCGGATATCTTTCGACGGACGAAGAGTTCCTGAACCAATTCTACTGGCGGTCTTTTCCTGAAAAGCCTCAGGAAATTATCTTCATGCAGGACGGAGTCGTTCTTCACGGTGTTCCGTCGGACATCTTCATTTCGGAATCTGCGGATTTTGAAAGCGATCTTTCTGCGGCTCTTTCCGAAAAAGGCGGTTCTTCATTTATTGCACGCGTCGAAGGCAGAAATTTTGAGTCGGGGCTTTTCGGTATATATTTTGTAAACGGAAAATATCATATCAGGCGCTCTGCGCTTTCGGAAGAAAACCTTGCGCGGATATATGAATATTTCAATTCCGAAACCGAGGGTCCCGAAAACGGCACGGCTGATATTTCAAGCGGAGGAAATTCGGATCTTTTGTACTTTGCCTGCGGCGGTTATCTGCCGTCGGAGATCGTGCGCTCGGCTGTCTCAAAGCCGCTTCCGTCCGAAGAGGCTGTTACCGTGGTGATCCCGACATATCTCAATTTCTATACTGCGGTTTTCGTTGACAAAACGGCTCTGGAAGAAGAGTTCGCCGATTATTATAATAAAACTCTGTCCGAAGTTGAAAAAGGGGAGACCCTGCCGACGTCCCTTAGTCTCCTCGGCGGCATTTTCGAAAAGAAATATTCGACCGAATCTTCCGACAACATTTCTATAGGTTACGACAAAGAGTCGATAAGCGGTTTTGTTTCGGCGATAATTCCTTATGCCGAGAACTTCGAAAATATCGGAGACGGCGAGTATTATTATATTTCCTGTATGATAAACGGTATGCCTTTGAAAATTTATCTGCCGAAAACGGAAGACGTCGAAAAAGTCCTTTCGGAATATATTCCGTCCTGTGATGAGATTTTCGAAAGGGATATCCCGCAGGTCACTTCGATGACAGTAAACGGCACTGATATAACCGACGCCGCCGACATTTCGTATATTCTGAAAGGGACGGGACTTAACGGCATTGCGGAATCCTTTTATGCCGTCCCCGAAATAAAATATTCAGACGGAACGTCGGGAACGGGGGCAATGATCTGTTTTACAGAAAAGATGACAGCCCTCCTGAAAAATAAATACGGAATAACCGCCGAAGACGAATATTCGGTCTTGCTGACGGCGGAAAAGGGGAGGTAACGGATTGTTTACAGTCAATACCTTCAGTAAACTTCCCGTATGGGAGCAGATAACCGAGGAAATTAAAAAATATATTCTTCTCGGATTCTTAAAACCCGGCGACAAGATCCCGTCGGTAAGGGAATTTTCGCTTAAAGCGGGCGTAAACCCGAACACCGTAGCAAAATCCTACGGTGAACTGACAAGGCTCGGAATAATTTCCGCCGCCGGAGGTATCGGAACATTTGTCACGTCCGACGCCGTTGAAAAAATAAAAGAGATTTCAAGAAAAAAACTGCCCGAATTCGAAAATCTCGCAAAAGATTTTCTGCGTTCGGGAATTACTAGGGAAGAACTTATTTCCGTAATTGAAAACATCGAGGAGATCAAAAATGAGAACTAAAAAGAAAACGCAACTGAAAATTACGGCGTTAAGTCTGTTTCTTATCGCCGCGCTCACTTCCGTATTTATTATTTTTACGATGTCGAACGCCGCGAAAGCGCAAGCCGAGAAAATCATTTCGGGCGCTCAGTATTCCGAACTTGCAAGCCCTGAGGATTTCGTTCCCGCAGAGCCCGAAACGGCGGTTACCGTATCTGCGAAAAACGCGATAGTCTATTCATATAAGAGAAGCCGACCCCTGTACGAAAAAACGGAAAACGGCGGGAAAATATATCCGGCGAGCACGACAAAACTGCTCACTGCCTATACCGCGCTTCAGTTTCTGTCTCCCGACGATGTTATAACCGTCGGTGAAGAGATCGGACTCATTCACCCTCTTTCTTCGAGAGCATATCTGAAAATCGGTCAGAAGATCAAAGTTTCTTCCGTGATGAAAGGTATGCTTATGCCGAGCGGAAATGACGCCGCTTACGTTCTCGCCGCGGCGGCGGGCCGTAAAATAGCGGGAGACCCTGATCTTTCCGCAAAGAAGGCGGTCTCGGCGTTTGTCGACGAAATGAACGGTTTTGCGAAGACTCTGGGACTTGAAAACACTCATTTCACCTGTCCCGACGGAATTCACGACGACGATCATTATACGTCTGTTTACGATATGGTCAAAATTACCAAATACGCTCTGTCCGATCAGACGATAGCCGAAGCCGTAAAAACTTTCAAGGCGACCGTGAGGTCCGAAAGCGGAGAACTCAACGAATGGAAAAACACGAATAAACTGCTTGATCCGTCTTCCGATTATTACTGCGCCGACGCAATAGGCGTAAAAACGGGATACACCGAGAGCGCGGGAAACTGCCTTGTCGCGGCGTTTGAAAAAGACGGCGAAAAGTATATTATCGCGGTCTACGGCTGTCCGACGGCACTTTCGAGATTCAAGGACGTGCTGACATTATACAACGCATATTGCAAATAAAAAAATATCCGCGTATAATTTTTCAATTTAAGGAGAAAAATATACGCGAGGTGATATAAATGATGATAATTGACAGAATAGCACTTTGCCTTACGATCATCGGAGCGATAAACTGGGGAAGCGTAGGAATATTCTCCTTTGACATCGTTGCGTGGCTGTTCGGCGGCGCGGGTTCTGCAATAAGCCGCATAGTATTTACTCTCGTAGGACTTGCGGGACTCTGGTGTATATCTCTTCTTTTCAGAGAAAGAGACAAAGAACTTGAAAGCTGACGGTTTCCGTCGGCTACATAAAGGTGATCTTATGCTTGAAATTAAAAATCTGACAAAAACATATAAACCGAAAAAAGGCGTTCCCGTAAAGGCTCTTGACGGCGTATCGCTTAAATTCCCCGACAGAGGAATGGTCTTTCTTTTGGGAAAATCGGGAAGCGGAAAATCAACGCTTCTCAATCTTCTGGGAGGGCTTGACACCTGCGACGGCGGTGAAATAATAATTAAGGGCGTTTCGTCGAAAACCTTTAAGCAAAAACATTTCGACTCGTACCGAAATACATATATAGGCTTTATTTTTCAGGAATACAATGTCCTCGATGAGTTTTCTGTCGGTGCGAATATCGCTCTTTCGATAGAACTTCAGGGAAGAAAGGCGACCGATGAGGAAATAAACGACATTCTCCGCGATGTCGACCTTGACGGCTACGGTAAAAGACAGCCGAACGAACTGTCGGGCGGGCAGAAGCAGAGAGTCGCAATAGCCCGCGCGCTCGTAAAGAACCCGAAGATCATAATGGCGGACGAACCGACGGGAGCGCTCGACTCCGCGACGGGTAAACAGATCCTTGACACCCTTAAAAAACTTTCAGCCGACAAACTGGTCATCGTTGTTTCTCACGACAGGGAGTTCGCGGAAAAATATGCCGACAGGATAATCGAACTCTCCGACGGCAAAATAATAAACGATGTGACTTATACAGAGAACCCGACCGACGAAGCACCGCTGACTTTTTCGGGGAAAACAGTTACTGTTGCCGAAGGGTATCACCTTACCGAAGAAGACAGAATAAAAATCAATGAATATATAGATAAATTAAAGAGCGGCGCCGAAATTTCCTTTGACGGAAAGCACGGCGGCAGAACTTCCGTTCCGACCGATAATTCGGCGATACAAAACGACACGAAAGATCCTTTCAGGCTGATAAAATCGAAACTTCCGATAAAAGACGCCGCAAAACTAGGAGTAAGCGGACTTAAACATAAAAAATTCAGGCTTGTCATAACGGTTTTGCTTTCGGTTATCGCGTTTTCGCTTTTCGGGGTTGCCGACGCAATGAGTTCGTATAAACATTTCGACGCCTGCGCGAAGTCCATAAAAGATTCGCAGATAACTTATGCGGGTTTCAAGAAAGCGGAAAAGATATGCTATTCTCCCGAAAGTTTCTATTACGACCGCTATAATACAAAACTTGACGAAAACGATATGGAAACGATCAAAAAAGACGTCGGGTTTGAGGTCAGGGGCGTATATCTTCCCGAAGAAGGTTTTCTCAATTTCTCGCGGCAGATAGATTCTTCCGAAAACGAAATAAATGAAGATTACAGGCTTCTTGATCAGGCGTTCGGCGGCTTTGTCGAAACGGACGACGAATATCTTGCAGACCTCGGTTATAAACTGATTTCGGGTCGACTTCCCGACGGCTCGAAAAACGAGATCGCGGTCTCAAAATATATTTCGGAACTTTTTGTTTTTGCAAAATACATACAGACCGAAAATGAAATTGTCGGTAAAACCTTTGAATTCGGCGATGAAGAGTATACCGTCGTCGGAATTATAGATACGGGGCTTTCTCTTGAAACATATCTGAAAGTAAACGGAAATTCCGAAAACGGAGAAAAGAATCTTATAGATCAGATAAACAGTATGGCGGTCCAGATCGAACTCAATTATCGGAAAACTTACGGGCTTTCCGACGCGGCTTTTGTCGGAGACGGATTTATTTCGGCTCTTAAAGCAAAAATGCCTGAATCGGAGCCCGAAGTCGTGAGAATTCCCTATATCTCGGCTTTTTCCGCAATCAAGGATTTCCGAGTGTATCCGAATACCGTTTTGCCCGATTCCTCCGTTGATTTTTCGTCCGTGACATGGCTGTCGGAAGAAAAGCAGTCTCTCGCGGAAAATGAAATAATAGTAATGACCGATGTCTTTTTCGACGATTCGTGGGAATCTTCTCTGTCATCTGACAATTCCTGTGTGCTTTCAATCGAATATACGGTAGGCGAGTATAAAGTTGAAAATAAAGACGCAAAGATAGTAGGTATTGTGAAGTCGGACGAAAAAGACCAGACGATTTTTGTCAGTGAAAAATTATATTCTTCGCTTCTTGAAAAGGACAACGGAATATATTCTTACGCGGTCGGTAAAATGCCGGATAACGTGAGCGAAATCAAATCGCTTGTGCAATACGGCGACCTTACCGAAGCGACTGCGGGAACGGTCTATGCGCTCGAAAACGCAGTTATAAACCAGACGAGCGGTCTTAATGAGGGATTGAAAGTTTTGTCCTCGGTATTTATGTGGGTAGGGCTCGGTTTCGCGCTTTTCGCCGCTCTTATGCTCTCGAATTTCATAAGCGTCAGTATTTCTTATAAAAAACAGGAGATAGGAATTCTCCGCGCGATAGGTTCAAGAAGCAACGACGTTTTCAGAATATTCTTCTCGGAAAGTTTCGTTATCGCCGCAATAAACTTTATCTTTGCTTCGGCAGTTACGGCAGTTGCCGTCGCTGTGATAAATTCTGCGATAAGAAAATCGACATTCCTTCTTATTACCGTTTTGTCGTTCGGCATACGTCAGATATTGCTTATTCTTTGTGTGAGTATGCTTACGGCGTTCCTCGCAAGTTATATACCCGTTAAACGTATCGCCTCGAAGAAACCTATCGACGCCATAAGAAACAGATAACAAAAAGCCCTCGGGATTTTCCCGAGGGCTTAAAACTATTCAGTTCAAATTACATTGTGATGAATATGAATTTGAGAATGAAGAGTATGGAGATTATCGTTACGATAATATCTTTCTTGGTGTATTTACCGGTGAAGATCGTGATAAGAGTGTAAGCGATAGCGCCGATACCGATACCGTTTGCAATGGAGTAGGTAAGGGGCATCATGATGAGTGCGAGGAAAGCGGGAATCGCGGAACTCATATCCGTCATGTCAACTTTAGCGAAACTCTTAAGCATAAGAACTCCGACAAAGATAAGAGCGGGGGAAGTTGCGCAAGAGGGAACGATGGAAGCAAGCGGTGTAAGGAAGAGGCAGAGTGCAAAGCATACGCCGGTTACAAGGCTTGTAAGACCGGTTCTGCCGCCTGCCGCAACGCCTGCGGAAGATTCGACGAATGTGGTACAGGTAGATGTTCCGAGGATAGCGCCGGAAACGGTTGCGATAGAGTCGCACATCATACATTTGTCAACGTTGATCGGGTCGTTGTTTTCATCGAGCATTCCCGCTTCGGAAGCAGTTCCGTAGAGTGTGCCGAGAGTGTCGAACATATCAACGAGACAGTAAACAAGGATAAGCATTATAGCGTTGAAGATAACGCCTGCATTTTCAAAACCGCCGAATGCATGAGACCAGGATTCGGGCTTGAATACTCCGACGATACCGATTTCTGCGAAATCTTTGAAGGACTGACCTATCTGGCTGAAGTCGAAAGCGGGGAGAGTCCATGTTGTGAGGTAGTAAAGAACGGTTATCGCCGCAATGGAAATGATGATGCTTCCTTTTACGTTCTTTTTGGTGAGAATACCTATAAGAATAAGACCTACGAAAGCGAGAACAACGGGTGCGATCGCTGTCCATACGCCCATAGCGCTTTCAGCATTTGTGATAGCACCGTGGAAATCGAAGAACTGAACGAATGTATACTGGTTCGCCTGGATAAGACCTACGTTCTTGAAACCGATGAAAGCAATGAAAAGACCGATACCTGCGGGGATTGCCTTCTTGAGACATTCGGGAAGAGAGGTCGCTATCTTCTGTCTTACGCCGCTGAACGAAAGGATAAGGAAGAGAAGGCCTTCGCAGAGAATGATTACGCAGCCTGCCTGATATCCTTTGATCGGGTCGCCGCCGTTAATGATCTCCGGCAGTATAAACGATACGAAGAAGAAAGAGTTGAGTCCCATTCCGCAAGCCTGAGCAAACGGCATTTTCGCAAGGAAAGCCATAAGCAGGGTACCGATGGTAGCGACAAGTATGGAAGCAACGTAAACGGAGTTCCAGATCTGTCCGCCGCCGAGAGTCGGGTCGAAGCTTGTAATCTGATTGGGGTTTGTGACTACTATGTACGCCATAGCAAAGAATGTGGTCAGACCGGCAAAAATTTCGGTCCTGATGTTAGATCCGCGTTCCGAGATCTTGAAAAATTTGTCCATTGTTTTCCCTCCTGAATTTTTTCATTTAATATAAAAAAGACGGTACGAAACACTTATCCCGTGAAGATCCTTCTTTTAATAGTCGGGCAATAACGGAGCCCGGTAGAGACTTGAGAACCGTATCTTCTCAATTATATTAAAAGTTCTATACGCACATTATACCATATATTTTGCATATTGCAATACTAATCGGCAAAAAGTTGCATTTTTTTTGAAATTCATTCGGTATTTCAGGGTGGCGCTTGACATCTGCATTTTTTTGATGTATACTAAGGCGTATGCTTTTGAAAACTATATGGAGGCGATATCATGTTATATCATAAGATGAAAGTTGCGGGCATAGATTGCTCTCTTCCTATATGTAAGGTCACCGACGATCTTTATATAGGCGCTTTCGTTATTTTGGGAAATGCAAAACTTTCCGAAGCGGCGGCTGCCGAACTTCTGAAAAAAGCGCCCGAATACGATTACATAATCACGGCGGAAGCAAAGGGAATCCCTTTGGCTCACGAAATGGCGAGACAGCACGGAGACAATGCCTACGTCGTTGCAAGAAAATACCCGAAACTTTATATGACCGGAGTTTTCGAAGTAACGGTAAATTCGATAACCACCGATAAACAGCAGAAACTTTACCTCGATACTGCGGAAGCCGATCTGATAAGAGGCAAGAAAGTCCTTATCGTCGACGACGTAATTTCAACGGGAGAGTCTCTCAAGGCGATAGAAAAACTCGTTGAAGAAGCGGGCGGAAACATCGTCGGAAAGATGGCGATACTTGCCGAGGGCGACGCCCAGCAGAGAGAAGACCTTGTTTATCTCGAAAAACTCCCCGTGTTTGATAAAGACGGCAATATAATAGGTTAAATCAGTTCCCGCAGAACTTCGGTTTTGCGGGGATTTTTATATTTATAATAGGAAGAAAAAACGAATTAACGAAATATTGACAAAAACCCTTGACAAATTTTAGGGAACATGTTATAATTTAACCTGAAATAGGTTAAAATCCTAAAATTATAGTTATAGGAGATAATGTCATGAAATTCAGAGAATTTCTAAACAAACCGAAGAAGACGAAACCCGCCGGATCGAAGAACGAAGTCAAGAAAAAGATGTGGGCTGTGATTCCGATGCTGCTTCTTTCTTTGATAATGCTTGTTTCCGTAACCTTTGCATGGCTGGTTCTTTCTACAAATCCGGAAGTTTCCGGTGTAAAGACCGTGATCGGAGCAAACGGAAGCCTTGAGATCGCGCTGTTCAATACGGAAACGAGAAACGATTACAGCAAGATCACAAGCAATATCGGGGATTCTGCCGATAAAGTAGGATCGGTCGCTTCGAATATTACATGGGGAAATATCGTAGATCTCAGCGACGACAGTTACGGCATGAATAAAGTTACCCTTTATCCGGCACGTCTTAATCTGACTCGGGACGTTACGACCGGTAAATATAAGGTAGACAACGGTATTCTCAGCATACCCGCATACGGAAAAGACGGAAGAGTTACCGAAATTTCCGATGAGGTCCTTGCTTCGGCTGTATATGCAAACAATGCGTTTTCTTATAATTCCGCAAGCCAGACGTACGGCGTCCGCGCAGTCGGCGCTACGGGTGCAAGCAATGAAGAAAAGATGCTGGTTGCTGCGAGAAGCGCAATATCTTCGGATAAAGCGGCAATGGGCAGCAGCGCTGAATCGAGCGTTAAAAGAGCGGCTGCCGTCGCAGGTAGCGTAGTTGCAAAACATGCAATGGACAAAAACGCGCTTTTCAATGACGACGATATGGCAGATCTGAAGACAGCGGCAACCGAAGTTCAGAATTGCGTCAGTTATGCCGACGACGCCCTGAGATACGGGCTTGTTGCAAAACTTACGACCGTAGATCTTAAAAATATTCCGATTCAACTGCCCGGAGGCGTAGAAGTGTCGTTGAAAAATATTTCGGAATATATCCTGAATAAAGATAATTCTCTGACAGCTCTTAAAAATAAATTCAACGGTTATCTTCCCGACAATTTTGATACATATATCACAAAACTTGATGCTCTCGGAACAAAAGCGACTGACGCCGCTACGAAAATTTCGGGACTTACCGGCGGCACCTATTCTTACGATACCGTAAAAGACGCTCTTTCCTGTCTTGTTGATCAGGATAATTCTTTCATCGCCGGTAAAAAGATTTCCGAAGTCACAGCCGACGACGCTCAGGTTATCCTTGATAATTGCGTTATAGACATCGGCGGCAGTATATATAACGACATCGCCGATTTCATAGGAGATTACAGCACTACAACCGAAATCACCGCAGTTGCGACTGTCAAAGCGACCGTAAACGTAGGAACCGTTCTTGATAACGATGCATCAACAGCACCTTATCTGGAAGAACTCGGAACGACCGTAAACGGCTATAAAGCAAAGGGTTCGACAGGTGGTGAACAGCCGATAAGCGATATTTACGGCTATATGCTCGACCTTGCTTTCAGATGTAATGCAAGTATTTCCGATCTCCAACTTCAGACGGCTGCAAAACAGAGAGTATATGACGATGAGGATACTTCTCTTGCGGCCATGGGTTCGGGAAGCAATATGACTTTCTCCATGGGAGATCTGAGCAGCGTCTTTACCGAAGAGGAAGCGCTCAAACTCATAGACAGTATCCGCGTTGCCTTTGTCGGTGAAGGAAACGAACTCCTCAGTGTCGGTAAACTCGATATCGTTGATACGACTGAGAAATACGGAGATATTATATGCGACTTGTATCTTTATGAATATACCGTAAAGCAGGACGCAAATAATGACAATTACCTTGCTCTCGGAAAACGTTTGCCCGATGAAAGCAAAATAATATCCCTTACAAGAAATAAGGTCGCTCCGGTTTCCGTCTTGGTATGGCTTGACGGCGAAGCGATTGATAATACGATGGTCGCTCCCGAAGGCATTTCTTTCAGCGGTCTTCTTAATCTTCAGTTCTCAAGTTCAGCGGAACTTACTCCGATGACGAATACCGATCTTAAAAATGAAATCGTTGATAAGACCGGTCTTCAGTCCCTTGTCAACACTTTGAAAGATACGACCGTCAAAAACGGACAGAAGAACTATACCAATAAATCATGGAATGAGTTCGTTAGACGTTATGTCTATGCCGCAAACGTTCTGGGTGATCAGAACGCAACGCCGAACAGCATAACCAGAGCAGGCAGTCTTTTGAAGTCTGCTGTTTCGGGATTGACCGAAGCAAGCCCCGAAGAGTTGAGAAAACTTGTTGAAGAAAAGGCCAATGTAATTTACGACTCCCATAATAAAAATGACAAGGGATATCCCATCTATACAGAGGCTTCGTATTCTGAATTCGAAACTTATTATCAGAATAACATCAAATTTATTTACGAAAAAGCACAGGACGAATCTTCAGAGTCTGCGAAACTCCTGCCGAACCCCTCTTACAGCAGAACATATACTGAAAAGATCAATAATGAAAGCAAGACACGGACCGAATATACCAAAATTGCCGATCTGTTTGCAAACAGTGAAGTAAAGGCGTCCGAAAATTCTCTGAATGCCGCAATCGCGGAAGTTCAGGCTGAAATTGATAAACTTGAACCTGCGTTGACATACGAGTCTTATACGGACCGAAAAATTGCGGACAGGAAAAACGCGGGCAGCATTAAAACCTATTATAAGAGTACGGACGGCAGTTGGTATACCGAGCCCGACGGCGAAGTTATTTCCGACGGAAAGATTTTGTATGATATAAAATACAAAGGCGGATCGACAAAAGACCTGTATGTCAGGTTTAACGGGGATATTTACCGTACTCCGTCCAAGAGTGACAGTCAGTATACCAGAACAGTTGTTTCTTCGGATACCGTTTCGAACGGAGAACACTATGTAACATACACACTGGAAACCGTCAACGGAAATTTTGCCATAGACTTTGACGGACTTCTCAGCACCCCGCTTAATGCAAACGATTCTATTGATTTCAAAGATCTCAAATGGACTTCAAGCAACTCTGAGGTAGTAAAAATAGTCGAGACAGAGAAGTTCCTGACCGATTCGGGAAAGGTACTCAAAAACAGTCGCGGCGAAGAACTGTCCGAGTTGGGAGAAAGACTGTTTGTTATCGGGACTAATGCGGGAACTACCGTAATGACCGTTACAGGCTATACCGAAAAGGGCGTATATTTCGAACTTTCTTTCGAGTTTACGCTTTATAATAAGGCCGACGGCGTTGAGATAAACAAAGACGCCGATAAGAAGACGGAAATTGACGAAGGCGAGTCTGCGGAATATACCGTAGTCCTTACCGGTAATAATCAGACTGAAGAAATTCTTTCGGTCGATTGGGCATTTTCGCAGAAACTGGCTGCATATACCCGTACAGAAGGAAATAAATTTATTATTACCAACAGAAACACGGAAACGACAGACGCTGTCGGACAAATCACTGTTACTGTAAAGACTGTTCAGGGAAATACATATACAACAACTCAGAACGTGACTCTGAAACATCAGACAACTCAGCCGTAAATAAACCAACATCAAGGCACTGCAGAAATTCCTGCAGTGCCTTTTGCTGTAAAAAGGAACGGAATTTCTTACCGGGACAGCAATTTTCCTCTTTATTTTCTAAAATATTTACACGAAAGGAAGTGTAAGTATGGAAGAAAAAATAATAAATATCCTGACGGGCTTATCGTCCGAACCGTCCCCGACGGCGTCCGCACGGCTCAAGGAGGATCTTCTTCTTGACAGTCTCGCTCTCGTAACTCTTCTCATAGAAACCGAAAAGGCATTCTGTATAACTTTTGACGAATCGGATCTCGACCCCTCGGTTCTGAGAACGGTCTCCGATGTTTTTTCCTTAGTGAAAAAATATATTACGAACGATGAGGCGTAGTGCGGAACTGCCCCTTACGGAGCCTTTCTATTCGACGTATCACAATCAGGCAATAGCCGGTGCGATAATCACCGAAAATCCGTCGATCAGAAACTGGTTTCTTAATGAGGGCGTAATTCTTTCCTGTGACAGGGAATTTACGGTTACCGACTGCACAACTCCCCGGATCAGGATCAAA
>CAKSQP010000021.1 GCA_934486965.1 uncultured Eubacteriales bacterium | reverse complement strand
CATTGTAATCGGTCTTGCCGAGTTCTTTCATTTTGGTTTCGAAAGCCTCGAAGATACCGGTGGAATAGGTGTCGCTTTCGTCGTAGATAACGCCGATCTTGGTGTAGGTCTTTGCAAGTTCTTCAGCCGCGAGATAGCCCTGGTCGGGGTCGCCGAAGCAAACACGGAACGCATATTTGTTAACGATAACGTCGGCAGCGGAAGCGGACGGGGTCATAAAGAACAGGTTGTCTGCGTTAGCCTTGTCTGCGAAAGTAAGGCAGGGGTTGGTGGTAACGCTTCCGAGAGAAATCTGCATACCTGCGTCCATAAGGGTGTCATAAGCAACGCCTGCTTTTTCGGGATCGTTTTCGTCGTCTTTCATGTCGAAATTGATCTTGTAGCCGTTGATGCCGCCTGCCGCATTGATTTCGTCAACTGCAAGCTGAGCGCCTTCTTTGACTGCGTTGCCGTACTGCGCCGCACTGCCGGTAAGAGGACCGGTTCCGCCGAAGTACCATGTTCCGTCGGCAGTAGTGCCGCCGTTGTTTTCATTTGTCTCTCCGCAAGCCGCGAAACAAGCCGCAACCATTACGAGAGCGAGAACCATACATACGATTTTTGCTGCATAATTCTTTTTCATTTTTACACATCTTCTTTCTTTGTTTTTTTCTATATTAAATTTTTATATAGAGCAAGTTTTCGGGGAAATTATCTTCCCATTGATTTTTCCTGTTCACGTCTGGCTTTTTCGTCTTCCTGCTTCTGCCATTCCTGAGCCTCGAGCCATTCTTTTCTGACTTTGTCGTAGACTTCGTCGGGAATTTCGTAATCGCCTTCGCCGGTAATGGGAGCGTGATATTCGCCTTCGCCCCATGTGCACCAGTAATCGTGTCTGTACTTTTCGCGTTCTTCTTTATTTCTGAAGTTCGGAACGTCGTACGGCTGATTGTGGTTGCATATCGACTTGTAAGCAAGAATTCCGGGGATAGCCATATCGAGAGCGGAATAAACGTCGATTATGTTGTCGAGACCGTCTTTCTTGCCCATCATTGCTTCAACGAAGTAGTGAATGGGATAGAAGTCGGAACCGCCGTGACCGAGAGTGTGTGCCGCAAGGTCGGTTTCAACTATAGGTTCGGGAACATAAGTAATATGCTGTTTGCTTATTCTGTCGTCGTAAACGTGTACCGTATGAAGATTTTCGTCCCATCTGTCGGACTCTGCCATAGCGTCTTTACCGTAAATGGAATACCAGATAGCCGCAGGCTCTCTCTTCATATAACCGTGAATGGATTTGACCATGGCGCCGTTTTCCATCTGAATTATTTCCATTGCGCCCTCGGCGGCACGGTAGCCGAGTTTCTGCATTCTTTCGGTCGGTTTGTTTTCGATACCGATAACTCTTACGGGTCTGAGCCCTGTTATATGTACGATAGGACCGAAACTGTGGGTATTGTAGAAAGTCGAGTTGAAACAGTTTCTCCAGTGATTTTTTTCACCGTAAGTAATATCTCTCCAGATCCCTTCGCAGTCGTGGATATATTCGCCTTCTCCGTGAACGAATTCGCCGAGTTTGCCCTCTCTGTAAAGTTTTCTCATTTCGGAGGTCGCTCTGAAATAGCAGTAGTTTTCGAGATAAGCGAATATTTTTCCGCTTTCTTCGACCGCTTCGCAGAGTTCTACGGCTTCGGCAAGATTTTTGCAAGGCTGAACTTCGGTTGCAACGTGCATGCCTTTTTTAAGGCAACGGATAGCGTAAGGAGCATGCTCGTGAGCATAGTTTGCAAGGATAACGGCGTCCATATCGTGTTCGATAAATTTATCGAAGTCGGTATACATTGTGACGTTAAGTCCTTTTTCCTCCGCCATTTCGGCACATCTGTCAAGCAGGTATTCGTATTTATCGCAGATAGCGACAAGTTCCGCGTCGGGATATCCGGCAACGGTATCTATCATAACTCTGCCGCGGCCCGCTCCGAAAACGCCTATCTTAATCTTGTCCATATTTTAACTCGCTTTCATATAATTATTTTATAACAAAGGATATCACATTCAGGTAGTTTTGTCAAGACTTTCGCCCGTCTGTCACGAACAATTCAAAATCTTGAAAAAAATTATTCAAAATATTGCTTTAAGAACTGTCCCGTAAAGGATTTTCCGCACTTTGCGATATCCCGCGGAGTACCCGTCGCAATGACCGTTCCTCCGCCGTCTCCTCCCTCGGGACCGAGGTCTATAACGTAGTCCGAACACTTTATAACGTCAAGATTGTGTTCGATTACGACAACGCTGTTTCCCGCGTCGACAAGTCTCTGCAAGACCTTGATAAGTTGATGAACGTCGGCGGTATGGAGCCCCGTCGTCGGCTCGTCAAGGATATAGAGAGTATGTCCGCTGTATTTTTTCGAAAGTTCGGTCGCAAGTTTAACCCTCTGAGCCTCGCCGCCCGAAAGAGTCGTCGACGACTGCCCTATTTTGATATAGCCGAGACCGACATCGTAAAGGGTCTTCAGTTTTCTGTAAATAACGGGAATATTCTCAAAGAATTTCATTCCCTCTTCGACCGTCATATCCAGAACGTCGAAAATGTTCTTGCCGTTATAACGGACTTCAAGAGTTTCTCTGTTATAGCGTTTGCCGTTACAGACGTCGCAAGGAACGTAAACGTCGGGCAAAAAGTGCATTTCGATTTTGAGGATTCCGTCGCCGCTGCACGCTTCGCAGCGTCCGCCCTGAACATTGAACGAAAATCTGTTCGGCTTATAACCTCTTGCAAGAGCTTCGGGGGTCTTTGCGAAAAGATTTCTTATTTCGTTAAAGACGCCCGTATAAGTTGCAGGATTCGATCTCGGAGTTCTGCCTATCGGGCTCTGGTCGATATTGATTATCCCGTCGATATTTTCAGCGCCGAGAATATCTTTGCATTTTCCGGGAACAAGGTTTGATTCGTTGATCTTTACCATCAGCGATTTATATAAAACCTCGTTTACAAGCGTGGATTTTCCCGACCCCGAAACTCCCGTCACCGCGGTCATAACGCCGAGAGGAAATTCCACGTCGATATTTTTCAGATTGTTTTCCGCCGCACCGATAACTTTAATTTTTTTATCGGTTACGGGACGGTATTTTTCGGGAATTTCTATTTTCTTTCTGCCCGAAAGATACATTCCCGTTATCGATTTTTCATTTTTGATAATTTCGTCGCAGGTTCCCGCGGCAACGACCTGTCCGCCGTGGACGCCCGCACCGGGGCCAATATCGACGATATAGTCGGACTGCCGCATCGTATCTTCGTCATGCTCGACAACTATAACGGTGTTTCCGAGATCGCGGAGTTTCTTCAGCGTATCAAGAAGTTTCTGGTTATCGCGCTGATGAAGTCCGATACTCGGTTCGTCGAGAATATACAGAACGCCCATAAGGGACGAACCTATCTGCGTTGCAAGCCTTATTCGCTGTGCTTCGCCCCCCGACAGGGTCGCCGCGGAGCGCGCAAGGGTAAGATATCCGAGGCCGACGTTCTGTAAAAACATAAGTCTCGATTTTATTTCCTTTACGATCTCTGCCGCGACTTTTGAATCTTTTTCCGAAAGTTTAAGATTCGAAATATATTCATAAGCCTTCGTTACCGGAAGAGAACAGAATTCGAACATATTGAGGCTTCCGACCGTAACGGCGCGGGAGACCTCGTTGAGCCTCGCTCCGTGACAGTCCTGACAGAGTTTATGGCTCATCAGTCTTTCGGTCGCATATCTCGTGTAAAGGCTTGTCGTGTTTTTATATCGTCTTTCTATCGTCGGAATAATTCCCTCGTAGAATTCGTTTCCGTAAAGAATTTCTTCAAGTCCCTGCGGATTTAATTCTTTAATTGGAGTTGAGAGTTTGTCCCCGTATTTTTTTAAGATATCGCCGTAAGTTTTAAGAAGCGACGGATTTTCAAGCAGACTGTTAAAGCCCATAGCCTTTACGGGTTCCTGCAGGAATGAAAGTTTCCTGTCGGGAATAACAAGGTTCGGGTCGATAGTATTTATTACTCCGAGACCAGAACAGGTCGGACACGCTCCCATGGGATTATTAAAAGAAAACATTCTCGGAGCAAGTTCTTCAATTGAAATATCGTGGTCGGGACAGGTATATTTAAGTGAAAAAAGTTGGGTCGCTTCTGTATCGGGGTCCATCGTAAGAACAAGCCCTCCCGAAAGATGAGCCGCCGTTTCACAGGAATCGGTAAGTCTCTTCTGAATGTCTCCGCGGATAACAAGTCTGTCGACAATGACCTCTATGTTGTGTTTCTGATTTTTATTGAGCGGAATTTTTTCGTCAAGGTCGTATATTATGCCGTCAACCCTTACTCTTACATATCCGCTTCTCTTATACCCCTCGAAATTCTTCTGATATTCGCCTTTGCGTCCTCTGACAACAGGGGCAAGGATATAAACCTTTTTCCCCTCGCCCGATTCGGTTATCCTGTCGACTATCTGATCTATTGTCTGCTGTCTTATTTCATTGCCGCAGACGGGACAGTGCGGAACGCCGACTCTCGCGTAAAGAAGTCTTAAATAGTCATAAATTTCGGTAACCGTTCCTACGGTTGAACGCGGGTTTTTCGACGTCGTTTTCTGGTCTATCGAAATTGCGGGAGAAAGTCCGTCGATATAGTCGACGTCGGGCTTTCCTTTTCTGTCAAGGAACATACGGGCATAGGACGACAGCGATTCGACATAGCGTCTCTGCCCCTCCGCATATATGGTGTCAAAAGCAAGAGAGGTTTTGCCCGACCCCGAAAGTCCCGTAAAAACAATAAGTTTATTTCTCGGAATAGTAAGGTCGATATTTTTAAGATTATTTTCTCTTGCACCTTTTATTACAATATCTTCTCTCATAATTCACCTTATGGTTTTAAGTTTTTTGATTTTGTCTCTTATTTTTGCGGCACGTTCGAAATCAAGTTTTTCGGAGGCTTTCCGCATTTCGGCGGTAAGATCTTCTATCATCGTATTTCTGTCCTTATACGAAAGTTTCTTGTATTTCTTCGCGTCTATCGCATCTTCGTTTTCATTTTCGCCGTCGATTATCTGCGTTAAACCTATCATATCGGAAACGGGCTTTACGATAGTCTTCGGAGTTATTCCGTGCTCTTTATTATAAGCGGTCTGAATGGCGCGGCGGCGTTCCGTTTCGGTTATCGCTCTTTCCATTGAATCGGTAACGCTGTCGGCATACATTATTACTCTTCCCTCGGCGTTTCTTGCGGCTCGTCCGATTATCTGAATAAGGGATGTCTCGTTTCTCAAAAAGCCCTCTTTATCCGCTTCGAGAATTGCGATAAGAGAAACTTCGGGGATATCAAGTCCCTCACGCAGGAGGTTTATTCCGACAAGGACATCGAATTCACCCGAACGCAGGTCTCTCAATATCTCAATGCGGTCGAGCGTATCTATATCATGGTGAAGATATCTTACCCTGATATCAAGATTTTTCAGATAGTCGGTAAGAGACTCTGCCATTTTCTTTGTGAGGGTAAGAACAAGCGCTCTTTCGTGCTTTTCTATCCGATTGTAAAGTTCGGTGACGAGATCGTCAATCTGTCCCTCCGTCGGCTTAACATCAATAAGAGGATCGACAAGCCCCGTCGGTCTTATGATCTGTTCGACGGTCTGAACCGAATGTTCTTTCTCGTAAGGACCGGGGGTCGCGGAAACGAAAATCGCCTGATTTATCCTGTCTTCGAATTCGTTGAAATACAGCGGACGGTTATCATACGCCGATGGCAGACGGAAACCGTATTCGACGAGATTTTCTTTTCTGGCTCTGTCTCCGCCGCTCATTCCTCTTACCTGCGGCAGAGTGACGTGGCTTTCGTCGACTATCATAAGATAATCGTCGGGGAAATAGTCAAGCAGGGTATACGGCGTTGAACCTGCCGGTCTTCCCGAAAGAATTCTCGAATAGTTTTCAACGCCCTTGCAGTAACCGAGTTGTTTTAAGAACTCGATATCGTACATCGTCCGTTCTCTTATTCGCTGTGCTTCTATGAGTTTTCCGCGTTCTTCGAAATATTTAACACGGTCTTCCATTTCGGCGATTATCTCTCCGAACGCCTTCTGCATCTGCTCGGGTTCTGCGACATAGTGCATCGCGGGAAAAATCGCGACATAATTCATTTTCGAAATAACTTCTCCCGTAACGCAGTTCACGTTTACTATTCTTTCAACTTCATCGTCGAAAAATTCTATTCTGACAAGGGTATCGGTGCTTGACGCGGGAAAAACGTCCAGCACGTCTCCGCGTACTCTGAAACAGCCTCGGACAAGGTCGAAATCGTTGCGTGTAAAGCGAATTTTGACAAGATCCGCCATGACCTGTTCCCTGCTCTTTTTCTGCCCGACTCTCACAGAAACTACCATGTTTTTATAGTTTGCGGGGTCGCCGAGGGTATATATGCAGGAAACGCTCGAAACGATTATGACGTCGCGCCGTTCAAAAAGCGAAGAAGTCGCGGAATGGCGGAGCCTGTCGATATCGTCGTTTATACTTGAATCTTTCTCGATATAAACGTCTTTATGCGGAACATACGCCTCAGGCTGATAGTAGTCATAATATGAAACAAAATACTCGACAGCGTTCTCGGGGAAAAATTCTCGGAACTCACTGCACAACTGCGCCGCAAGAGTCTTGTTATGCGCAAGAACCAAAGTCGGACGGTTAAGATTCGCAATGATGTTTGCCATCGTAAAAGTTTTTCCCGAACCCGTAACGCCGAGAAGCGTTTGCTCCTTATATCCGTGCAGAACCCCTTCGGTGAGTTTTTCTATTGCCTGCGGCTGATCGCCCGTAGGCTTATATGCCGAATGAAGAATAAATTTATCCATATCAAATCTCCGTAAATTAGTACCTTTTATTTTACCACAAATATCACGAAATGTAAATACCAATTTCCGAATTTTCCGAAAAATAAAGGAGCCGATTTTCTCGGCTCCGATTTTTTATGCTTCGGTGTAGTTCTTTGCTCTTTCGAACTCGTCTTCGATTTCGGGAGACGGTTTTGCGGTGCAAAGAGAAACGACGACTATAACTATACATGAAATAAGGAATGCGGGAAGCAGTTCGTAAATTCCGAATACCCCTCCGAGCGGTTTGAGAAGCAGTTTCCAGATAAAGACCATCGAACCGCCTGCGATCATTCCGGCGATCGCTCCGGCTCTGTTCGTTCTCTTCCAGAAGAGGGAGAATATCATTATCGGACCGAATGTTGCGCCGAAGCCAGACCATGCAAAGGAGACTATTTCGAATATTATGCTGTTTTCGTTCCATGCAATAGCCATTCCGACAACGGTTATCAAAAGAAGCATAGCCCTTGAAACTCTCATAACCTGTTTATCGGTAGCGTCCTTTTTGATTATACCCTCAAAGAGGTTTTTGGAAACGGCGGACGCCGCAATGAGAAGATAGGAGTCGGAAGAGCTTATTGTCGCCGCGAGAATTCCCGCCATTATAACGCCGGCAATAACCGGGTGGAACAAAAGCTGCGAAAGATGAGCAAATACGTTTTCCGCACCGCTCTGAGTTGCAAGTCCCGCGTCTGCGGGAAGAATAAATCTGCCGAGAACGCCGATTGAAACGGCGGCGGTAAGGGAGATAAGAACCCATACGGTCGCTATTCTGCGGGAACGTTTAAGTTCGGACGACTTTCTTATAGCCATAAAGCGGAGAAGGACCTGCGGCATTCCGAAATATCCGAGCCCCCATGAAAGGGTCGAAAGTATCGTTAAAAATCCGTAAGAGGAAGCGTCTCCGAAGAACGGAACGCCCGCGGCGGACTGCTGAACACCTGCGGCGTCGACGATCGGAGTTGCGGTCTCGGTAAGAGACAGGAATCCGGGGATATTCTGTGCGTTTTCGATAACGGCACCGATACCGCCCGCGTTTATCGTTCCGAAAACAAGAACTCCGACAAGAGCTATAATCATTACGATAGCCTGCATAAAGTCGGAAGCACTTTCGGCAAGAAACCCGCCGAGAATCGTATACAGCAGAACGAACGCCGCACCGACTATCATCATCGAATGATAGGAATAACCGAAAAGACCGGAGAAAAGTTTTCCGCAGGTAACGAAACAACTTGCCGCGTAAACGGTAAAGAATATAATAATGAATATTGCCGAGATGCCGAGAATAACCTTTTTCTTTTCGCGGAAACGGTTACTCAAAAAGTCGGGAACCGTTATAGAGTCTCCCGAAACTATCGAATAGGCGCGCAGCCTTCTTGAAATTATAAGCCAGTTGACGTAAGTACCGATCGCAAGACCGATAGCCGTCCATGCGGCGTCTGCAATTCCGCACCAGTAAGCGACTCCGGGAAGTCCCATAAGAAGCCAGCCGCTCATATCGGAAGCCTCCGCGCTCATCGCCGCTACCCACGGACCGAGAGAACGTCCTCCGAGAAAATAATTTTCGGAATTTGCCTGAGATCTTTTCGCGAAATATATACCGATAACTATAACTATCAGCATATATCCGACCATGGCAAGCAAAACCTGAAGTTTGTCTTCCATATTTTCCTCCTATGTAAAATGTAAATTTCTTAAACAAAATTATATCATATTTTTTACAAAAACGGAATACTTTCCCGTCAGAATTTTCGTAAATTTAACAAAAAAGACACAGACGCCCGTCAAAGAGCGTCTGTAAACAGTTATTTCTTTGTTTTCTTCCCGTCTTTTTCGCGTTCCGCTTTTTCCTTTTCGTTCTTTTCGGTCCAGTCGTTGAAGAACGCTTCCATTGCCTCTTCCCCGAAAAGCATATCGCTTTCGGCAAGGGATATGAAATCGTCCCTTTCGAAAATTATGTGGTCGATAAGTTCTATACCCATACTTTCGAGGTACGACCGTGCGATCTGCGTTGCGACGATATCCGAATGTGACGGAATTGCAAGTCCCGACGGGTGGTTGTGCGCGATTATGACGCGGTTTACTCCGTGCTGTCTCGCGCGTTTTTCAATATAGACAAAATCAAGTTGTGCGGAAAACGGTTCGCCGGTACTCAGGACGTCGCAAGCCCTGTAACGGTTTTTATCGTCTATATAAATAGCGAAAACATATTCCACGTTTTCATTTCCGTAAGTATCGGCAAGATATTCGCCTATATCGTCCGTGTATGTTTGCTTTTTGAAATATTTCCGCTTATCTTTACGGTAATAGAAAAGAAGATCGTTTATAAAGGAAAGAATAAGGCTTGCGTGTTCCCCTATCCCGTCGATATTTTCAAACTCTTCTCTCGGAGCCTCAAGAACCCCGACAAGATTACCGAACTTTTCGATAAGGGCTGCGGCTATAGGTCTGGTATCTTTTCTCGGAATGGCAAGAAAAAGCAGCAATTCGATTATTTCTTCCTCGCAAAGACATCTTATACCGCCGCGGGAATATTTAGCAAAAAGTCGCTGTCTGTGCCCTTCGCCCATATTAAAGCACCTTACTTAAAAATGATTTTGCACGTTCTGTTTTGGGATCCGCGAAAAACTCTTTCGGGTCGCCGTCCTCAACGACCGTTCCCTCGTCCATAAACAGGACTCTGTTCGCAACTTCCCTCGCGAATCCCATCTCGTGCGTTACTATGACCATTGTCATACCGTCTTTTGCAAGGTCTGAAATAACCTGCAAAACTTCTCCGACCATTTCGGGGTCGAGAGCGGAGGTCGGTTCATCGAAAAGCATAACGTCGGGGTTCATGGCAAGAGCCCTGACAATCGCAATTCGCTGTTTCTGACCGCCCGAAAGTTGTGACGGATAGTTCTGAGCCCTGTCGGCAAGTCCGACTTTCGCAAGAAACTCCATAGCGACTTTTTCAGCCTCTTCGTTGCTTCTTTTCAGAACTTTTTTCTGCGCCAGAGTTATATTTTTAAGAACGGTCATATTCGGGAAAAGGTTGAACTGCTGAAAAACCATTCCCATCTTTTCACGGTGCTTGTTTATGTTTATCTTCGGGTCTGTTATATCGACGTCTTCAAAAAAGACTTTGCCCGAAGTCGGGGATTCAAGAAGATTGAGAGTCCGCAAAAATGTGGATTTCCCCGAACCCGAAGGTCCGATAACCGCAACGACGTCTCCTGTTTTTATCTCGACGTTTATATTTTTCAGAGCCTTGAGTTTTCCGAACTCCTTGCAGAGGTCTTCGGTTCTTATAAGAACGTTATCTGTCACTGTTATGCAGCCTCCTTTCAAGTTTACGCAAAAGCCATGTGAAGAGCATTACCATGACGAAATAGACAAGAGCCACGGCTATAAGAGGCATAAACGCCGAAAATGTTCTTCCGCGGATAAGGTCACCGGCTTTGGTAAGATCCATTATTCCGACATAGCCCGCAACCGATGTTTCTTTGAGAAGAACTATAAATTCGTTGCAGAGAGTCGGCAACACGACCTTGAACATCTGCGGAATTATAATATATATCATCGTCTGAATATAGTTGAGACCGAGAGACCGACCTGCTTCAAACTGTCCTTTGTCGATTGCCATAATTCCGCCTCGGAAAATTTCCGAAACGTAAGCACCGGAGTTTATTCCGAAAGAAATAATTGCGACAAGAACGCTGTTGTTCGACGAAGCGAAAATGATAAAGTAGAAAATCATCAACTGAACGACGACAGGCGTTCCTCTGAAAACGGCAAGATATATGTTGCAGATTCCGTTGAAAAATTTCAGAACAAAATATCCGAATCCGCCCTTTTTCTTCAGCGTTTCTTTATTCTGATCGTATGTAGAGCGGACGGACGAAACGACGATACCTATAAGGATACCGATTATCACCGCAAAAAATGTGATAAGTAACGTATTGAGAAGTCCGTCGGTGAGCCATGTCCACTTGTCGCCTTTTATGAAGTTCAGGTTGAACTCTTTTACAAGTCCGCCGAACCATTCTTTAAGGCCGTCAAACCATTCTTTCATTTTTTAGTCCTTTCGGGAAAAGTTTTAATCAGCGGTAAATCGGCGACAAGAAAATTGCCGCCGATAACCTGTTTATTCGGAATTAAATTATTCTTTTATGTATTTGTTGATGATCTCGTCGAGTTTGCCCTCGTTTTTGAGTTCTTCAAGAGCCTTGTTTACTTTTTCGAGAAGTTCGGTGTTGTTCTTGTTGATTGCGATAGCGTAATCTTCGTCGGCATAAGCACCGTCAAGAATTTTAAGACCTTCGTTTTCGGCAACATAGGCTTTTGCGGGGTTGTTGTCGATTATAACAGCAGTGATTTTTCCGGAAACAAGAGCCTGAACAGCGGTCGGACCGTCTTTATAACGGATTACGTTATCTTCGCCGAAACCGTATTTTTCAGGGACGTCGGAAGAATAGATATCGCCGGTGGTATCCTGCTGAACGCCTATTTTGATACCTTCTTTAACGGTTGCGGGAGTTCCGTCTTCGTTAAAGGTTGCATAAAATTCTTCAAAATCGGTGTAGGGGCTGTCTGCCTTTACTATAACGGACTGAATACCTTTTGCATAAGTCGTCGAGAAGTTTACGCTTTCAAGACGTTCTTCGTTTACGGTCATACCTGCCATACCGATATCGTATTTGCCGGAAGCGACGCCTGCGACGATAGCGCCGAATTCAACGTCTTCGATCTTAAGAGTCATTCCGAGTTTTTCGGCAATAAGAGTAGCAACTTCTACATCAATGCCTTCAAAGTCGCCGCTGTCGCCCTTATATTCATAGGGAGGGAATGTTGCGTTTGTCGCCATTACGAGAACCGGCTTATCTTCGGTCTTGCCGTCGGGTTTGTCATTATCGACTGTTTTGGTTTCACCGCAAGCGGAGAAAACGAGCATGAGCGACGCTATCATAGCGATCGCAAGAATTACGGAAATTACTTTTTTCATTTTAATATCTCCTCAGATTTATTTTATGCCGATATTATACAACAACTTTTTCAAATATGCAATAGTTTCGCATAATAATTTACAAATATGTCAAAAACAATATAGTTTTATTCATAAATTGCGGTATTTTATTCATTTTATATGCAAAATTCGCCTATTGACATCACCGAAAGTTTGCGTTATAATATCATTACAACCGCATATTGATGTCAGCAGGGGTGCTTTCTTTTTATAAAGAGGCTGAGACGGAGTATTTCGAACCCTATAACCTGAAACGGATAATACCGGCGTAGGAAGCTTGAACTTTTATCAGTCATACTTGTCGCCGACTATTGGTAGGCGGCAAGTTTTTTATTATACAGGAGAGAAAAAAAATGCAAAGCAAAACAATCAGCAGAACAAGAAAACTCGTTGAGTGCGCTATTCTCATTGCGATAGCGTCGGTACTCAGCATAATCAAAATTATCGAAATGCCCTACGGAGGCTCGGTAACAATAGCCTCCATGCTTCCGATCATAATTATAGCATACAAATACGGCATGGGCTGGGGGCTTTCCTCAGGACTTATTTTTGCCGTAATTCAGCAACTCATGGGACTTAAAAATCTTTCTTACGGAACTTCATGGCAGGCAGTCGTCGCAATAATTCTTCTCGACTATATCATTGCATTTACCGTTGCGGGACTCGGCGGGGTTTTCAGAAAGAAGATTAAAAATCAGAACACCGCTCTCGTTATGGGTATAATTCTCGTATCGATATATCTGCCATGTAATTTCCGGCGCGACGGTCTGGGCGGGTCTTTCAATCCCGACAAATGCGGCTCTTATATATTCGCTCGGATATAACGCTACATACATGCTCCCCGAAATGATAGTTCTTATTATCGTAGGTTATTATCTCAGCAGTATGATAGACCTTTCCGAAAACGGAGATTTCAAACCGAGAAAAGCGGACGAACAGAAAGGGCTCGCTTCCCTGCCCTTCAATATTGCAGGAGGTCTTGCGATAACCGCAGCTCTCATCTACGACACCGTCGCCGTATTTTCTCAGATACAGAACGCTGAAACGGGAGATTTCGACATTACGCTTCTTTCAAACGTTTCATGGCTCTATGTTGCAATAGTTTCGGCAATTGCCGCAATTGTCGCCGCAGTATTCTTTATTATAGGTAAAAAGGTAAAAAATTCAAAATGAAAAAATGTTGTATAGTCGGCGGAGGAGATTTTTCCGCAGAAACTTTCGACAAAACGGAATATGATTTAATAATCGCCGCGGACAGCGGATGTCTGTATCTTGACGGGATAGGCGTCGAAGCAGATATTTACATCGGAGATTTCGACTCTCTCGGCAGAATTCCCAAAAGGGAAAACGTCATAAAACTGCCTGTCGAAAAAGACGACACCGACGTTTCCGCCGCTCTGAAATATGCAATAGACAAAGGGTTCGAAAATATTGATATTTTCGGAGGGCTCGGCGGCAAAAGGCTTTCTCACTCGGTCGCCAACATACAACTTTTGATCTACGCGAAAAAACGCGAAGTGTCCGCTTTGCTTTTCG
Organism: uncultured Eubacteriales bacterium; assembly: GCA_934486965.1. Taxonomy (GTDB): domain Bacteria; phylum Bacillota; class Clostridia; order Oscillospirales; family UBA644; genus Geddesella. Next base: position 5,451 of record CAKSQP010000021.1, on the reverse strand, counting down.
GAAACAACTGCAAAGTCAGAGTTCTGGAAAACGAAACGTTCAAAGTAAAAGAAAAAGGGATTTCCGTTTCGGTTTTCGCTCTCGGGAAAAGAGCGAAAGTAAAAGAAACTGGAATGAAATATCCGCTTGACGGGTATCTTGAAGAAGAGTTCCCGCTCGGCGTTAGCAACAGCACGATATCGGAGGTCGCGGAAATAACCGTGACCGAGGGAATCGCCCTTATAATTGAAGAAAAGGAAGAGGCATGACCTCTTCCTTTTTTATATTCCGTAAATTTTATTTTCCGAAAAATCGGGAATAAAACAGTCGTCCGCCGACGAAAATTCCTGAACATATCCGTTTTCAAAACCGAGACTTTCGGCAAAATCGGTAACAGTCCCGAACTCTTTTCTCCGCAATCTCCTGTTTATTTCGGGGAATTTTTCCGCGTCCCCCGCAGGAACATACTGACACATCAGGCTCAAAGTGATATTCTCCGAAAATCTCTCTTTGATTGCCGATAAAAGTTTGCGGCTGTCGGAAGTGTTTGCAGGAAGCACAAGATGCCTTACAATAACGCCCCTCCGCATAATTCCGTCGGCGGAATATATATTTTCGGGCTGTTGAGAAAACATCTCTTCAAGAGCCTCGGCGTTCACCTCAAAATAATCGGGACACGCCGCATATCGCGCCGACACTTCGGGCGAAAAGAATTTTGAATCCGTAAGGTAGATATCAACAAGCCCCGAAAGCCTTCTCAGTGTTTCTTTCTTTTCATAACCGCCGCAGTTCCAAACCACGGGAATTCCGAGTTTTTCTTTCACAAGTTCGAGAGCCTCGGCTATTTTATCCGAAAAATGGGTCGGCGTTACAAGATTTATATTGTGAACGCCCGATTTCGAATAATTGAGCAGAAAATCGGCAAATTCCGAAACAGTAAACTCTCTGCCTGCGTCTTCCCTGCTTATTTTCAAGTTCTGACAGAAAACACACCGCAAAGAACAGCCCGAAAAGAAGACCGTACCCGAACCGTTTTTACCTGAAATACAGGGTTCTTCCCAGAAATGAGGTGCGGCTCTTACTATATGGATATTTTCGGAGGAACGGCATCTGCCGAGCCTTGAAACCCTGTCCGCGCCGCAGGAAAAGGGGCAGACATTGCAATTACTCATAAAGTTTTGATATCATTTCCTTTATTGCGTCGTCATCTTTACAGAATTCGTGCTTACCGTCGAAAACCGTAATTTTAAGTTTATCTGAGCAACCGAGTGCTTCGAAATATTTTTTTGTTTGGGCAAGAGCTTCTCCGGTTGTCGCGTAGTCGAAGACTTCGTCGTGGTCTCCTACCTGAATATGAAGATATCTCGGAGCGATAAGCGCCGCGATTTCAGCGTCGAAAAACTTCCCTGCGGCGTCAAACCAAGTCCAGTCGGGCCAGTTATATTTTATTCTGTCATTGACGAAAGAGCAGGATATGCAACTTTTTATTCTTTTGTCGCAGGCGGCAGTGAACAATGTATAGAAACCGCCGTAAGAAAGACCTATCATTCCTATTTTATCGCCGTCGATATACGGTTTTTCCGACAGAATATCAAGAATTTTCTGTAAAGAATATATTTCGACCGCGGTTATAGAACTTCCGACCTGCTTTAAGTCTCTGTCGAAATCCCATCTTTCAAAATCGAGTTTATATCTTTCGGGGTCCCATATAAGCATCTGCGGTGCGAAAACATGAACGTCATTTTTGAGAATTCTGCGGGTCATATCGTTGTAGTTTGCGGTGTCTCCGTATATTCCGCTGCAAAATTCGGGGGTTCCGAGACCGCCGTGCTGTGCGATTATAAGAGGTTTTTTATCTATATTATTCACATCAAAATCTTTTGACGTGTCGCCCTTAAGAAAAAGAAGTCCGTAAAACGCATAATTTTCAAAGACATCGGTAAACGTCCTGAAAATAAAAGCGTCGTCGTCTTTTCCGATATATTCGATTCTCATTGAAGGCTTATGGCTGTCGCCCGTAACAAGCGGCCAGCCGAGCATTTTTTTGAATTCAAGTCTTTCGCTTTCAAGATCGCCGAGATTTTTTGTAAAGCGTTCGACTCTTTCCTTATTTTTTTCCGCCTGTTTTCTTTTTATTAAAGCGGTAAGACCGTCCATATAGTTTTTTCTGTATTCTGAAGCAACACTTTCGTCTTCGGTATAGCGTTCCATTTTATTCCGTCCTTTCGCCCGAATATATTTGATTTTAACACACAAAAGGATTGATTGTCAATATATTCCTGTCAAAAAGAATACTTTTTTCAAATATAAAAGTATAATTTGCGTTTTATGCCGAATAATAGTTCTGCAACTGAAAAAGTTGTCCGAAAATTTACCGCAAAGGAGTGAATAATGATGGCAAACAATAAGAATCTCGTTCCCGAGGCTAAAGCTGCTCTTTCCAAGTTTAAGATGGAAGCTGCGAACGAAGTCGGCGTTAATCTTAAGCAGGGATACAACGGAGACCTTACCTCGAAACAGGCAGGTTCCGTCGGCGGACAGATGGTCAAGAAAATGATCCAGTCCTACGAAAACAACATGAAATAAGACCAACAAACAAATACAGGTGAAGAAATTCGCCGTAGGATAAAAGCAGTACGGTTTTCGTACTGCTTTCATCATTTCAAAATCGACAAATATCGGACATTATTAAAAAAATATTGAAAAAAAACGCCGTTTGATATATAATAGGTTGAGAAAAATGCAAGAAGGAGAACCGTCATGCTCGAACTACAAAATGTTTCGTTTGAAGCCGATACGGACATCGGGAAAAAAGAGATAATAAACGACGTAAGTCTCGTTATAGATGAAAGATTCGTTGCGTTTACAGGTCCGAACGGCGGAGGGAAATCGACTCTCGCAAAACTTATTGCGGGAATTTACACTCCGACCGAAGGCAGGATCTTTTTTGACGGAGAAGATATAACAGAACTGTCCGTTACCGACCGCGCAAGAAAAGGAATAACTTACGCCTTTCAGCAACCGGTCAGGTTCAAGGGGATAACCGTAAGAGACCTTATAACCCTTGCAAGCGGCAAAAAACTTTCGGTTTCAGATGTCTGCACTTACCTTTCGGAAGTCGGACTTTGCGCGAAAGAATATGTCGACCGCGAAGTAAACGCAAGCCTTTCGGGCGGAGAATTAAAAAGAATAGAAATTGCCATGGCTGTCGCAAGAGGAACCGAACTTACGGTTTTCGACGAACCCGAAGCAGGTATCGACCTCTGGAGTTTCAATAACCTCATCAAAGTCTTTGAAAAGATGTATAACGAAAAAGGCGGCTCTATAATAATCATTTCGCATCAGGAAAGAATTCTCAATATTGCTGACAGAATTATCGTGATATCGGGCGGCAAAATCGAAGCCGACGGCAAAAAGTCCGAAATTCTTCCCGGACTGCTTACAGACGGAATGTGTTCCGTCCTTAAGGGAAAGATGTAGGTGGAGATATGGCACTTGATTTAATTCAGACAGAACTTCTGAAGACGATTGCGGGAATCGACGGACCGACCAAAGGAGCTTTCAACATAAGACTCAACGGCGGACTTGAAGCAAGAAACGTTACAGAAAACATAAACATCGTTTCAAAAACGGATAAACCCGGTATTGATATTATCATAAAACCCGGAACAAAAAACGAAAGAGTAGATATCCCCGTTCTGCTCACCCAGACGGGGCTCAACGACCTTGTCTATAACGACTTTTTCGTCGGTGAAGACGCCGATGTTACAATCGTCGCGGGCTGCGGAATCCATAACTGCGGAGACAAGCAGGCGGAACATGACGGAATTCACACTTTCCATATTGCAAAAAACGCAAAAGTAAAATATATCGAAAAACATTACGGCGAAGGTTCCGGAACGGGAGAAAGAATTCTCAATCCGACAACCGTTGTAAACCTTGAAGAAGGCAGTTACATGGAAATGGAGACCGCACAGATAAAGGGCGTTGACTCCACTTACAGAAAGACCGAAGCGAAACTTGCGGCAAAATCAAAACTCATTATTCACGAAAAAATAATGACTCACGGCAAACAGGTCGCAGTTACCGATTTTAAGGTCGATCTTGACGGCGAAGATTGCGGCGCACATGTTATTTCCCGCTCTGTCGCAACAGAATATTCTCACCAGAAATATATTTCGAGAGTAAACGGAAACAACCGATGCAACGGGCACACCGAATGTGACGCCATCATAATGGACAAAGCGTCCGTCGAGGCTATCCCCGAGATCGCGGCAAACAATACCGACGCAAGCCTTATTCACGAAGCGGCAATCGGAAAAATCGCAGGAGAACAACTTATAAAACTGATGACCCTCGGACTTACCGAAAAAGAAGCCGCAGAGCAAATCATAAACGGATTTCTTAAATAAGATTTATACACGAATGTAAATCGATTTAGACAACGATATAATATGTTAAAGACGCAGGATAATGCAATTAAGCATTATCCTGCGTCTTTTTCATTTTCTTATACCAGTTTGAAACGGAACAGAGAGTAAAGAATATTACATATAACTATTTTGTTTCAAAGAAATTTCTGAGACATTCAGATTGCACTTTACCACTTATACCCGCAATTCTTACACTTATATTGAGATCTTGCGGTATTACTGAAAAGACCGAAGAGCGAGGCTCCTACGACTTTTGAGGCTGTTGAGATTTTCTCGATGTTTGTTGAACCACAGGTGGGACATTTGGGTTTTGGAGAATTATATATATTAGAGTGATAACCTGAATATTTTTCTTTCCCCGCCAATCTTTTCTCGCACTCTTCTTCATCAAATAAGGGGTTTGTTTTCACTTCGGCTAACATAACATCTATAGGAGCAACTCCTAAGAGCCCACTACATCGCGAATAATATATAAAGTGTTGTTGAGGTTTATATGGAGAGACCCAACTTCCACATTCATTACATAAATACTCGACACAGTTAACGCCGTCCTTTCCCTCTACAATTCGTATAGAGTCTTTTGTAGGAGCGAGCATTATCTTATCATTTCCGCAAATCGGACACATACCACGGAGATGAGTATCTTGAAGTAATTGATTTTCGTTTAATTGTTCTTTAAGGACTGTTCCACACTCTGGGCAGCATTCTGTAATTTCTGCTACAACCTTTCCACAGTGTGGACACTGAGGAAGAGGAGAATATATAGGAGCATTCTTTATTGGACGCCCACAGTTCGGACAAGATTCAGCGGCATCGGAGATGAGTTTCCCACAATCTTCACATTTAATTAAACTCATAATAATCCCTCTTCCATTTATAATCGTTTTAGCATAGTCGAATATATAATTCGCCACACTTTTTTATTTGCTTTAAAATTAAAATAAGTAAACATACAAAGTCATGATATCGTTTTTATAAATTTCTTCTAATAAAATTTAATATATTTATTATACATATTTTACTTTGATTTGTCAAGAAC
>CAKSQP010000020.1 GCA_934486965.1 uncultured Eubacteriales bacterium | reverse complement strand
GTATATGTGCGGATATTGCCGCGAAAAGGTGAAAAAGTTTTCGGCTGAGAAAAAAGACGGCGAAACGTCTCTTTATCTTGCGCTTCTTGCAACCGCCGAAAAATGGGCGGCAAGATGCGAAATGAATCTGAATATGAACCTTACCGTGGCGGGATTTGTTTCCGATTGCCGCGGAAATATCAGGGAATGGTCTTTGACCCGTTCGGCATCTCCCCGTGCCGGACGGTAATAATCACGCGGGGAAACGAGGTATAAAATGGTAGAGATCGTAGGCGTCCGTTTCAGAAAAGCGGGCAAGATTTATTATTTCGACCCGAAAGGGCTTTCGCTCGGCGTCGGCGAAAAAGTTATCGTCGAAACCGTCCGCGGACTTGAGATAGGAAGCGTAGTTATCGCAAACCGCATGGTCGAGGAGGAAAAGTGCTATATGCCTTTAAGTCCCGTTATCCGTGCGGCAACTCCCGAAGATATAAAAAGGGACGAAGAAAACGAGCGAAAAGAAAAAGAGGCTCTTAAAATATGCGAAGAAAAGGTCAGAAAAAGAAACCCCGAAATGACCCTTATCGACGCGGAATATACTTTTGACAACAGCAAGATAATCTTCAATTTCGTCGCCGAGGGAAGAGTCGATTTCAGAGAACTCTTAAAGGACCTTGCTTCCGTTTTCAAGACCCGTATCGAACTCCGTCAGATAGGCGTCCGCGACGAGACAAAGGCTGTCGGAGGGCTCGGTATGTGCGGCAGAAAGGTCTGCTGCTCGCAGTTCCTTTCCGAATTCTCGCCCGTTTCGGTAAAAATGGCAAAGGATCAGGCCCTTTCGACAAACCCGCAGAAAATTTCGGGCGCGTGCGGAAAACTTATCTGCTGCCTGAATTTCGAACAGAACGCCTATGAAGACGCATATAAAACGATGCCGAGGGTCGGTCAGCAGGTCAAAACTCCCGACGGAGACGGAGTGGTCACCGAATCGAATATCCTTATAGAAAAGGTAAGGGTGAAATTTGACAGAGACGGACAGGTGACCCAGAAAGTTTACGATAAAAAAGACATAGTTTTTGTCCCGAAAGCAAAAAAACAGCCGCAGAATTCCTCCGCAGAGGAAGAAAAAAATGCGGAATAATTGAAAAATTTTCGACAAACCCCTTGTCAAACCGAAATTATAATGCTATACTGTCGGTAGAAATTTTAAGGAGGTATTAGACTATGGCATACAAAATCAGTGATGACTGCATTTCCTGCGGCGCTTGCCAGGGCGGCTGTCCTGTTGAAGCGATCTCCGAAGGAGACGGCAAATTCGTAATCGATCCGGATACCTGTATCGATTGCGGCGCTTGCGCGGATACCTGCCCCGTCGGCGCTCCCCAGGCTGAATAATCGCACGAAATAATGAAGAAAGGATAGGGGAAAACCCTGTCCTTTTTTTGTAATAACTTATTTGAGAGAGAATTATGGAAAGACTTGACGATCTTGTCGTTCACGGACTCAAAATATATCAGGACGACGCCCTTTTTCGCTTCGGAACGGACGCCGTTCTGCTCTCCGACTTCATAAGAGAGCGAAACTATAAAAACGCGGTCGACCTTTGCAGTGGCAACGGCGTTATTCCCCTGTTGCTTTCTCACGGCTGTACGGGAAAAATCATCGGCGTTGAAATCTCGGCGGAGGCTCACCGTCTTTCGGAAAAATCAGCCGAATACAACGGACTTTCGGAAAAAATTTCCTTTATAAACGCCGACGTGAGGATAATAAACACCAAGGAAAGTCCGCTTCCCGCGTCGTCTTTCGACCTTGTTTCGGTAAATCCTCCTTATTATGCCGAAAACAGCGGATTTGTCGCCGCGGGGCAGAGGGGAAACGCGCGTACCGAAGAAGAGGGACTTCTGGAGGAAATAATAAAAGCCGCAGGAAGACTGCTTAAGAGCGGCGGAAGATTCTGTATGATAAACCGCGCCGAACGGCTTTGCGACGTTATCTGTCTTATGCGGAAATATAAGATCGAACCGAAGATAATGAAACTTGCCGAAACATCGGAAAACCGTCCCGCGTCGCTTTTTCTTATTGAGGGGCGAAAAGACGCAAGACCCGGTCTTCTTTTTGAAAAACCGTATCTTTTATATAAAAACCGTCCATACGGAAATCTGTGAGGAATTATGGAAAAAAACAACGTTTCTTTATATTGTGTGCCGACGCCGATAGGCAATCTTTCGGATATGTCCCCGCGCGCGCTTGAAATTCTGCGGACGGTGGATTTTGTTGCCGCCGAGGACACCCGCAACAGCGGCGTTCTTCTTAAATATTTCGGGATAAAAAAGCCGATGATAAGTTATTTTGAGCATAACCGCAGGGAACGCGGCGAAATAATCGTCGAAAAGCTGAAAAACGGGGAGACCTGCGCGCTGATAACCGACGCCGGAACTCCCGCCGTTTCCGACCCCGGAGAAGAACTCGTAATGCAGTGCTTTGACGCGGGGCTCGTTGTTTCCGCTCTGCCCGGTCCCTGCGCCGCGACGACCGCTCTTTCGATGTCGGGTCTTCCGACAAAACGCTTTTGCTTCGAGGGCTTTTTAAGTACGGCAAGGAACAGCAGGGAAAAGCATCTTTCTTCCCTTGAAAAAGAGGAAAGAACGATGATATTCTACGAGGCTCCTCACCATCTCCGCGAGACCCTTGCCGATATGGAAAGGCATTTCGGGGCGCGTCGGATAACCCTTATCCGCGAAATATCGAAGATTTACGAAGAGGCGAGAAGAACGACTCTTTCCGAGGCTGTCGGATACTATGCGGACAAAATAATAAAGGGCGAATTCGTGCTTATCGTCGAGGGATATACTCCCGCCGAAACCGAAGATATTTCCGCCGAAACGCTTGCGGAAGAATTCGACAGGCTCGTTTCCGACGGAATGTCGAAAAGCGACGCGTCGAAAGAGGTCGCGAAAAAATACGGACTTCGCCGCCGCGACATTTACGAAATGTTCAAAAACAGAGGCTGAAGACCGATTTTCAGCGCTTTAATACCGAAAATTTTATGAATTTTTTATTATTACCCCCGGAAAGCAATACTCCGGGGGTAAAAAACTACATTTTAACCGAAGATAAGACTTGAAAAAGTTAAAAATATATAGTATAATATATATTGGCTAAAAGTGCGCCCGACAAGGCACGTTATGCGGAAAAGTATTTCCGTATGTCGGGCAGGAAAATCCCTGTCGAGGATAAAAAAGACAGAGAAAGGAAACGATATGCCCCGCAATGTTCATCTCGGTTCGATAAAAAAGAGAAACAGAAACGCTACGGAAAATCCGGACGCAAAGAACATCGGACCGCAAACAAAGACCGAAACGGTATACAGACGAAGCAGGCTTCTCAAAGCCGTAAAAAAGGCTTCGGCAAAAATGAAAGATACCCCGCTTGCACGTTTCGGCGGCTTTATAAAAAGAAAATTCAGAGAATTCGTGGATTTTTCGGTTGAGGACAGAGACCTCTCCTTCAGGGACGTAAAGGTAAGACACGTCAAACCGTCCTATTACATAAGAAACGTTTTTCTTTATTACTTAAAACTTATCTGGGTGTTCACCCGCGGCGTCGTCCGCAAACTTTTCCCGATAGTAACTCCCCTTTGCGGCGTTGCTATTATCATAGTTTCCGCATGGGCGCTGTCGACCCATACCCTTGCGCTCAAAGTTACGGTAAACGGCGAAACTCTCGGATATGTTGAAAATGAGAGCCGTTTCAACGACATAAACAGCAAAGTTTCGGGGGAAGTCCTTGAAAAGACGGGCGAAAACTACGTCATGGAAGAACTTCCGACAATGGAACTTTCCGTCGTAAAAAACGACGATCTTACCGACGAAAACGATATTTACACCGCGCTTTCGTCGATGGCTGACGACTATATGGGAAAGACCTACGGACTTTTCCTTGACGGAACGCTTGTCGCAACAAGCCGCGACGAAGGCGATTTCGAACGTCTCAAAGAAAAACTCGTCGAATATTATCTTACGGGCGCAGACGGCGAAACATGGGAAATTCTCAACGATTTTGAGGTCGTAAGAGACTCGTATGACAAAAAATATCTCTGCGACTATACCGACCTGTGGAATAAATTCACACGTCCTGTCGAAAGTGTCAAACATACCGTGGTTTTGGAAGACGAATGGGAGACCCTTGCGGCGCAGTACGGCGTTTCGGTCACCGTCTTAAAGATGATGAACCCCGAGATAGAGAGACTTACCGTCGGAGACATCGTCGAAGTCGGTCAGCCCGCTTACCAGATCTCGGTAAAGACGACAAGACGAATAACATATAACGAAAAAATTCCTTACGAAACCAAATATATCGACAACCCGTCGATCTATAAAGGCAACACCAGGGTAAAGACTTACGGCTCTGCGGGAAATTACAGCATAACCGCGGAACTTACGGTAATAGACGGCGAAGAGACAGGGCGCACGATAGTGAGCAAGGTTCAGACTGCGGCGCCTGTAAACAGAGAGATTTACGTCGGAACGAAGACGATATCTCCGTCGGGCAAATTTATCTGGCCGCTCGGCAGAGGATATCAGTTCAAGACTTCGAATTTCGGCTGGAGAACTCTGAGAGGAAAATCAAATTTCCACCGCGGCGTCGACCTTGCGGCGGCGTACGGAACACCGATCTATGCGGCGGACGCGGGAACTGTCGTTGCCTACGGCTGGGATTCCTACGGACTCGGATACTGCGTCAAGATAAATCACGGAAACGGGATAATCTCGGTTTACGGACACTGTTCGCGTCTTTCGTCAAACGTTTATCTCGGCAAGAGAGTTTATCAGGGTGAACTTATCGCTTATGTCGGTTCGACCGGTAACTCGACGGGAAACCACCTGCATTTCGGGCTTTGCTATTCCTCTTCGGGAACGTTCTTCGATCCGTGGCCCTATATAAGTTGATTATAATTTCCAGCATAAAGGAATGAAAAATATGGAGAAATATGTTATTTCAGGCGGACACCCTCTGAACGGCGAAGTCGTCGTCGGGGGCGGCAAAAACGCCGCGGTCGCAATTATTCCGGCGACCGTTATGGTCAAAGAGACCTGTATCATCGAAAATCTTCCCGACGTCACCGACGTGAAACTGCTCCTCGATATTCTTAAAAATATGGGAGCGGAAGTCGAATACGTCGATCCGTGCACCGTTAAGATAAACTGTGCGAATATCAGAAGCAGCGTCGCCGACCATGACGGCGTGCGGAAGATAAGGGCGTCGTATTATCTTATGGGCGCTCTGCTTTCCCGTTTCCATTCCGCGCGCGTCGGACTTCCCGGCGGCTGTGATTTCGGAGTGCGTCCGATAGACCAGCATATAAAAGGCTTCGAGGCTCTCGGCGCCGAGGTCTCGGTCGAATACGGGACCGTCAATATTTCAGCCGAAGATCTCGTCGGCGCGTCTGTCTATCTTGACACGAGAAGCGTCGGCGCGACGATAAACATAATGCTTGCCGCAACTCTTGCGGAGGGCACGACCTATATCGAAAACGCCTGCCGCGAACCCCATATCGTCGACACCGCGAACTTCTTGAACACCATGGGTGCCGATATCAGAGGCGCAGGTACGGACGTTATAAAAATAAGAGGCGTAAAGGCGCTTCACGGCGGGAAATATTCAATAATCCCCGACCAGATAGAAGCGGGGACTTATATGGTCGCCGCGGCGGCTGTCGGCGGAAAAGTCACCGTAAAAAACATCATTCCGAAACACATGGAGACGGTCACCGCAAAACTCACCGAAGTCGGGGCGACCGTAAAGGAATTCGACGATTCGATCGTCGTTATCCGCGACCCGAAAAAACGTCTTACGAAAACGAAAGTCAAGACCATGCCTTACCCCGGTTTCCCGACCGATATGCAGCCGCAACTGTCGACCCTCCTTTGCCTTGCGGATGGGACTTCCATCGTTACCGAAGGCGTCTGGGACAACCGTTTCAGATATATCGAAGAACTCCGCAAACTCGGCGCTACGGCGGACGTTGACGGCAAAGTCTGCGTTATCGAGGGCGTTGAAAAGTTTACGGGTGCGAAAGTCCATGCCTGCGACCTCAGAGCGGGCGCCGCAATGGTCATCGCGGGACTTTGCGCAGAGGGGATAACCGAGATATACGATATTCAGTATGTCGAGCGGGGATATGAAAATTTCGTTTCCAAACTGAAAAAACTCGGCGCGAATATCGAAAAAATAAACGATGAAGAACCTCCCGCGCTCAAACTTTCGGAAGTCGGCTGATATGGCGGAAATAAGAGCGTGCACAATTTGCAGCGGCAGCAGCGCGAACGCCGTCTATATTGAGATCGGCGGCAACGCAATTTTAATCGACGCAGGCTGTACCGAAAAAAATCTTACCGCGTTTTTACGCGAAATAAATTCTTCCTACGATAAAATAAAAGCCGTGTTTGTGACCCACGAACACAGCGATCATATAAAGGCAATACCGAGCCTTACGAAAAGAAAAATCCCCGTTATCGCAAACAGGGCGACTTTGCAGAATATTTCGGGGCTTAAACCCGATTGCGACGAGTCGTTTTTCAGGGAACTTCCGACGGGCTTTACCGCAAAAAACGGCGATTTTGAAATAACTTCTTTCAGAACGAGCCACGACTGCGCGGAAAGCGTCGGGTACATAATAAAGACCGAAAGCGGAAATATCGGGGTCATAACCGACCTCGGACAGTACGACGAAAATACCGTCGCCGCGGTTTCGTCCTGCTGCCTTGTTTTTATAGAAGCGAACCACGACGAAGATATGCTCTGGGGCGGGAAATACCCGTATCCTCTGAAACGAAGAATAGGCGGCGTTTTAGGGCATCTTTCAAACGAACAGTGCGGAAAACTGCTTGCCGAAAGCGGCGGGAACGTCGAATTTGCGGTGCTTTCGCATTTAAGCAAGGAAAACAATACTCCCGAAAAGGCGGTCTTTACCGTTTCGAAATTCGCCCCCGAAAAAGTTAAAATTTCGGTCGCGCCGAGAAACGAAAGATCTGAATTTATCTATCTGCAGAGGTGAAAAATGCTTACCGTCCGTCTTCTTTGCGTCGGAAACCTGAAGGAAAAATACTGGCGCGACGCCTATGCGGAATATGAAAAAAGGCTTTCCCGTTTCTGTAAACTCGAAACGGTCGAAATCCCCGAAAGCAACCCCGAAAAAGAGGGTTCGGAGATATTAAAAAAAATATCGGGATACGCTGTGGCGCTCTGCATTGAGGGCAAGGAACTTTCCTCGACCGAATTTTCAGCCCTCATCGAAAAAAAGAGTTTTGATTTTTCAAAGATAACATTTATAATAGGCGGGTCGGACGGACTTTCGCAGGCGGTCAAAAACGCCGCGGCTTTTAAGTTTTCCTTTTCGCCGATGACTTTTCCTCATCAGTTGATGAGGGTCTTGTTTGCGGAGCAACTTTACAGAGCATTCACTATTTCAAATAACATAACTTACCATAAATAGGAGAAGATATGAAAGAGATCGAATACAGACCGTCGGGCGTTTGTTCGAGAATGATAAAGGTCACCGTCGACGACGACGGAATAATACGGTCGGCAGTCTTTACGGGCGGCTGTTCGGGAAACACCGCAGGAATCTCGAAACTTGTCGTCGGAATGAAGGCAAAGGACGTCGCCGCGCTTCTTAAAGGAACGACTTGCGGCTATAAGAACACTTCCTGCCCCGACCAACTCGCAAAAGCGCTTGAGAAACTTGAAGAAGAATAAAACCGACACGGAGGAAAGAAATGCAGTATAAAGAAGAATTCGAAAAATGGATAAACAGTCCGGCGCTGTCGGAAAACGATAAAAAAGAAATAGAAGACCTTTCGGAAGACGAGAAAAAAGACAGATTCTCGTCCTATCTCAATTTCGGAACGGCAGGTCTTCGCGGTCTTATCGGAATAGGCAGTTTCAGAATGAATATCTACACCGTCCGTCTTGCGACGCAGGCGGTCGCGAACGTAATAAAAGCGGACGGTAAAGAAGCCTGCGAAATGGGAGTCGCCGTCGCCCACGACCCGAGAATAATGTCCGACGAATTCGCAAAAGAAGTCTGCGGCGTTTTCATTGCAAACGGGATAAAAGCATATTATTTCGACGAACTCCGCCCGACGCCCGAACTTTCCTTTGCTGTAAGGGAACTCAAATGTAAAGCGGGAATAAACATCACCGCGTCCCACAACCCGAAAGAATATAACGGCTATAAAGTTTATTGGTCGGACGGCGCGCAGATAGGAATAGAGCAGGCAAACGCGATATTAAAAGAGATGAATTCTCTCGATATTTTCGCCGACGTAAAGACTTCCGACGAAAAAACGACAATGGAAAATGTTGTCGTCCTCGATAAGGCTTTTGATGAAAAATACCTCGAAAGAGTGCTTTCGCAGTCTATAAACCGCGACGTTATAAAAGAAGAAAAGGATATGAAGATAGTTTATACTCCTTTTCACGGAACGGGGCTTCGTCTTGTCCCCGAAACTTTACGCCGCGCGGGATTTGAAAACGTTATCTGCGTAAAAGAACAGATGATCCCCGACGGACGTTTCCCGACCGTCGAAAGCCCGAACCCCGAATATAAAAAGAGTTTTCAGATGGCGATAAAACTTGCCGAAGAAACAGGCAGTGAACTCGTTATCGGAACCGACCCCGACGCCGACAGAGTGGGCGTTTGCGTAAGAAACGAAAAGGGCGAATTCATTCCTCTTACGGGAAACCAGTCGGGGGCAATACTCCTTGAATATCTGATAACCGCGAGAAGAGCGAACGGCACTCTGCCGAAAAACGCCTGCGTTGTCAAAACGATAGTCACTTCCGAACTCGGGACCCGTATCTGCGAAGCGAACGGCATTAAGATAATGAACGTGCTTACAGGTTTCAAATTCATCGGCGAAAAGATGGAGATGTTCAAAAAGACGGGCGAATATACCTATCTTTTCGGTTATGAGGAAAGTTACGGATCGCTTATCGGGGACTACGCAAGAGATAAGGACGCCGTCGTCGCTTGCCTTATGATCTGCGAGGCAGCCGCCTACTATTCAAAACAGGGAAAGACCCTCTGGGACGCCCTTACCGATATTTTTGAAAAATACGGATACCATTCCGAAAGCGTTTTCAATATTTCAATGGCGGGAATGGGCGCTTTCGATAAAATGCGCGCGTTTATGAAACATCTCCGCGAAAATCCCGCAAAGGAAATAGGCGGAATAAAAGTCGCCGAAGTGCTTGACTTTTCAAACGGTCTTTGGGGACTTCCGAAGTCGGACGTGCTTTATTTCAGGCTTGCCGAAAATTCGGTCGTCGTTGTCCGTCCGTCGGGAACCGAACCGAAAATAAAGGTCTACTTCATGACCAACGGAAAGACGAGGGAAGACGCCGACAAACGCGTCGAAGAACTCCGCAGCGACTTCTGCAAACAGATAAACTGACAAAAGGCGGCAATTCGTTGCCGCCTTTTTTAAGAGGAAAGTAATGGAAAATAAAAACAGACCGATAGCCGTTCTCGATTCGGGAGTCGGCGGGATATCGGTGCTCAAAGAACTCGTAAAAACGCTCCCCGAAGAGAATTTCATCTTTTTCGGGGACGAAAAAAACGCCCCTTATGGGACAAAGAAAAAAGAAGAGGTCAAAAAAATCGTTTTCGGAAACGCCGACTTTCTTTTTAATAAAAAGCACGCAAAAGCGCTCGTTATCGCCTGCAATACCGCGACGGGCGCGGCGGTCGCTCAGTTACGGGAAAAATACCCCGAGATCCCGATAATCGGAATAGAACCCGAAATAAAGACCGCGGCTCTGCAAAAAGAAAATCCGAAAGTTCTCGTTATGGCGACGCCCCTTACCTTAAAGCAGGAAAAATTCCTGCGGCTCGAAGGAAAATACTCCGATGTCGCCGATTTTACCCTGCTTCCGTGCTCGGGGCTTATGGAACTTATCGAAGAGGGACATACCGACGACGAAACGCTTGCAAAATATCTTGAAAATCTGTTTTCGTCTCTTGAAAAAACGGATTTTGACGCGATAGTCCTCGGCTGTACTCACTATCCGCACGCCGCGAAAACTATTGCAAAGTTTTTCCCCGAAACGCCCATTTACGACGGTTGCCGAGGGACGGCAATGCAGACCGCAAGACGTCTCGAAGAGGAAGATTTATTAAAAAACGACGGCAAAAAAGGCGAAATTGAATTTATGACCACCGCAGAAAACGAAAAGTTTGAGCCGCTCTGCAAAAAACTTCTCGGAATATAGGAGGAAAATATGTATCCCGACAGAAAAACCGCCGAAAAAGAACTTGAAATTGCGGGAAACCTTAACCCCGGACCGTGGACGAAACATTCCGAAAACGTGGCGAAAGCCGCTGAAATAATCGCCCGAAAATGCGGAGAAAACGCTGAAAAAGCGTATGTTCTGGGGCTTCTTCACGACATCGGACGTCGGACGGGGATCGCCGCCGTAAGGCATATTATCGACGGTTACGATTTTGCAACGGAGAACGGCTGGGACGAGGTCGCAAGAGTTTGCCTTACCCATTCTTTTCCCGTAAAGGATATCGACGCCGACATCGGCAAAAAGGATATCACGCCCGAACAGTATGATTTTATCAAAAAGTTTCTCGAAGATACCGAATATGATTTTTACGATAAACTGATAATCATGTGCGACTGCCTTGCCGACGCGAACGGGTTCTGTATTCTCGAAAAACGCTTTGTCGATACGACCCGCCGCTACGGCAGTTTCCCGTTTACCGTCGACCGCTGGAACAAAACTTTTGAATATAAAGAATATTTTGAAAAACTTTCCGGCTGTTCGGTCTATGAACTTCTGCCGGATATAGAAAGGTGTATATATACCTGACGCGGAACGGGGGTAAAAATGAAAAAGAAACCGATAATTTTTCTCGGCGTGCTGTCAGCCGTTGTTCTTATTACGGTTCTGCTGTATGTTTTCAACTATATTCCTCATAAGAAATACAGCAACGGCGATTTCGGAATAAAGACTTATGTGAGCGATACCGATAAAGATAACGACGGGATCGACGATCAGACGGATATTCTGGATAATGTAAGAAGATATATTGCGACAAAGCCGAAATATAAAAGTAAATATTATGAAAACGGATATCCCGACGACGGGTACGGCGTCTGCACCGACGTCGTGGCTTTCGGGCTTAAGGACGCGGGATACGATCTGATGATGTCTGTAAACGGACATATCAGGGCAAACAGGCAGTTATACGATATAGATATCATCGACAGAAACATTGATTTCAGAAGAGTCCGCAATTTGAGGATATATTTCGACAGCACCGCAATTTCGCTGACAACGGATATAAACAAAAAAGAGGAATGGCAGGGCGGGGACATCGTCGTGTTTGAAAACCATATCGGGATAGTGTCCGATAAAAGGAACAGAAACGGGATACCTTTTGTCATTCACCATGCAAATCCGTATCAGAGAGATTACGAAGAAGACATACTGGAATACCGTAACGATATCGTCGGACACTACCGTATCTCTTAGGTGGGACCCCGAAGAGCACATGAAAACGCAAAAGCACCGGATAATGCCGTCGCATATCCGGTGCTTTTAATGAATTATTGTGCTTTAATACGCTTTTCCCCAGTAGACAAGCGCTTTTGCGGGTTTGCCGCAGACGGGGCAGACGTCCCCGATAGGCTCTTCGCCGAACGGCATACATCTTGAGGTCGCCGTCGTGTCTTCCTTGACTTTCTTTTCGCAGGCTTCGTCGCCGCACCACATCATTTTTACAAATCCGGGCTTTGTAGCGATGTTTTCCTTGAATTCTTCGTAAGTTCTTGCTTCGCTTATATGGTCTGCAAGGAATTTTTTCGCTTTTTCGAGCATATCCTCCTGCATCTTTTCGAGGAGCGTGCCGACTGTTTCTTCAAGTTTTTCAAACGGGATTTCCGTCTTTTCTCTCGTGTCGCGTCTGACGGCGGTGACGATACCTTTTTCGATATCCTTGGGACCTATCTCGATACGGAGCGGAATACCCTTTATCTCCTGTTCCGAGAACTTCCAGCCGGGGCTCTTTTCGGAAAGGTCGCATTTTACTGCAAAGCCCGCTTTTGCGAGTCTCTGTCTGATTTCTTCGGCTTTTTCGGAAACGCCCTCTTTATGCTGGGCGATGGGAACGACCATTATCTGGGTCGGGGCTATTCTCGGCGGCAGGACAAGTCCGCTGTCGTCGCCGTGAACCATGATTATCGCGCCGATAATTCTTGTCGAAAGACCCCACGAGGTCTGATGGACGTAGGCAAGTTTATTGTCTTTATCGGTATACTGAATGTCGAACGCACGGGCAAATCCGTCGCCGAAATAGTGGCTGGTGCCGGACTGCAACGCTTTTCCGTCGTGCATGAGCGCCTCTATTGTGTATGTAGCCTCCGCGCCCGCGAATTTTTCCTTGTCGGTCTTTCTGCCTTTGACTACGGGAATAGCAAGGTATTTTTCGACAAAATCAGCATATACGTTGAGCATCTGCTCGGTTCTTTCAATAGCCTCTTCGGCTGTCGCGTGGGCGGTGTGACCCTCCTGCCACAAAAATTCCGCACTGCGTAAAAACGGACGGGTCGTCTTTTCCCATCTTACAACGGAGCACCACTGATTGTAAAGTTTCGGCAGGTCTCTGTAAGAATGTATTATCTTCGAGTAGAAATCGCAGAAAAGCGTTTCGGAAGTCGGGCGGACGCAAAGTCTTTCTTCGAGTTTTTCGTTTCCGCCGTGAGTTACCCATGCGACTTCGGGCGCAAACCCCTCGACATGGTCCTTTTCTTTCTGAAGAAGGCTTTCGGGAATGAACATCGGCATATATACGTTTTCAACGCCCGTTTCCTTGAACATCGCGTCGAGAGCGTGCTGGATCTTTTCCCAGAGAGCATATCCGTTCGGGCGGATTATCATACAGCCCTTTATCTTTGAATATTCGATGAGTTCGGCTTTTTTTACAACGTCGGTATACCACTGTGCAAAGTCTTCGCTCATCGGCGTGATTTCTTTTACGAGTTTTTCAGCCATTTTGATACGTCCTTTTTCTTGAATTCATCTGATATAATAGCATAAAAACGGGGAATTGTCAATCTCGCCTAGAATTTCAAAAAAAATTAAAGATTTAGGTGTATTTCACAATTACACGGCGGACAATATGTGCAAATTGCACAATTCCGAAAAAAAACACCTAAAAAATTTGCAATTATATCCCAAATTTATAACTTATTCATATTGAAATTTGAAACGCCGTTTGCTATAATATATAATACATTAAACTGTATCTTTGTTTACGGTTGATTTTTTTTGGAGGTCGTCAAATGAAAAAAACGGTAAAGACTCTTCTTTCGTTTGTACTGGCTTTTGTTGTTATCTGCTCCCTTTCAGCCTGTTCGGGCGCTCTTTCGAATTCGGAGTGGAACAACGACATCAGTACTGTCCAGAGAAAGAAATCCGAGGCTCACAGCCCGCTTTCTTCCTACAAAACGGTTGAAGACGCAACCAAACTTTCCCTTAAAGACGAAAATAACTCAAACTATATGAGTCTCAACGGAACATGGGATTTCGCTTTCGTTACGAAAGTGACCGATATCCCGTCGTCTTTCGTTCAGGCTGACTTTACTTCCGCTTCCGGCACCGTCACCCCCGGTTCTCAGGGAACCGCCGACGTTACCTGGGGCGAAATAACCGTGCCCGGCGTATGGGAAACTCAGGGCTACGGCAATGCGGTCTACACTCCGCTCAGCCGTTATCCGTGGGATTCTTCCGTAACGCCCGCAAACGCTCCCGAAAATAATGAGATAGGTCTTTACAGAAGAACTTTCGACGTCCCGTCCGACTGGAACGGTCAGAGGGTCGCCATAAGTTTCGAGGGTGTTCAGTCCGCTTTCTATGTTTATGTAAACGGAAATCTTGCGGGTTATGCCGAGGACAGTTTCACGACCAAGGACTTTGACATAACGAAGTTTATAAAGGCGGGTCAGACGAACACCGTCGCCGTTCAGGTCGTAAAATATACCGACGGAAGTTGGCTCGAAGCCTCCGATTCGGTCAAATACGGCGGTATCTACCGCGACGTATATCTTACCGCGTTCCCCGAAAAGAAAATAATGGACGTCGCTTTTGAGACCGTCCTCAACGACGATATGACCGCGGCAATGCTCCAGACGACCGTTTCCGTCGCCGATTATGCGGACAAGTCCTCTTCCGGACATTCCGTCAAAGTTTCGGTCTACGACACCGACGGCAAACTCGTAAGCGAAGAGACTCAACTCGGAACAACCGTGAAATACGCTTCCAAAAAAACCGCCAACCTTTATTATAAAGGAGAAATCGGAGGCCGTGTAAACGTTTCGTCTCCCAAACTCTGGACTGCCGAAACTCCGTATCTCTATACCGCGGTCATTGCTCTTTATGACGAAAGCGGAAACCTTCTGGACGTCACAAACCAGAAAATAGGTATCCGTTCGCTTTCGCTCACGACCGACGACGAGGGACATCAGACCCTTGCAATAAACGGCAAACGCATAGTTCTCTACGGCGTAAACTATAACGAGCACGATCCCGAAACGGGACTTGCGCTTTCCGAAGAGAAAATGCTTTCCGACATAAAGTTGATGAAAGAACTCAACATAAACGCAGTCCGTTCTCCCGGACGCGCTCTTTCGACGGCGTTCCTTGACCTCTGCGACGAATACGGCATCTATGTCGTCGACGACGCCGCAGTTTCGAGTAACCCCTATTCCGATAAGGAAGATCAGTCCATTCCGGGCGATCAGTCGATATGGCAGACCGCTACTCTCGACAGACTTATCAGCGTAATGGAAAGAGACAAGAACCGCGCGTCGGTAGTCGTATGGTCGATAGCAAACCACTCCGGCGAAGGCTCTCAGTTAAACTTCCTCAAAACATATCTGCAGAAAAACGATTCCCGTCTTCTTATTTATGACGGCATGGAATCGGTTACCGATATAATGGTCGCCTACGATTGGGATATGTCGTCGATATACGACTATATCGAAACAGCGGCGAATAAAAAGCCCGTTATCGTCCAGACCGACGCTCTCGGTCTCCTCAACGGCGCGGGCAACGTCAGAAGTTACGTCGACCTCTTTATGAACAACGCGGCTCAGGGCGGATTTTTGGCAAACTGGATAGACAACGCGACAAAGAGCGGCGACAGCCTCGTTTATTCTTCCGACGCAAGCGACGGATATCTTGCTCTCAAAGGTATTCTCAACGCCGACAGAACTTTGCAGTCCGACGCTGAAGAATTCCGCAGAGCATATTCTCCCGTTGCTATTTCCGCAGTGAACGCTTCCGCGGGAACTTTCAGAGTAACGAACAGAAATCTCTTTACTTCCCTTGACAACTACAAGATCTCCTACGCTATATACGCAGGAAACAACAAGGTCTCCGAGGGAGACGTCACGGGACTTACCGTTGCTCCCGGCGAGTCTGCCGAATTCACCGTTCCTTACAGTTCGCTTCAGGCAAACACCGAATATTTTGTTGATTTCACCGTTAAATATGCGACCGCTCCCGTATGGGCGGACGGAAAAGACGTGACCGTTACCACCGAACAGTTCGAAATAACCGCATTCGCAACGACTCCGAAAACTTCCGTTTCGAACACTTCGGGAACCGCCTTCAACACTACGTCCTTTGCAATCCCGAACGTAACGACTTCCGCAGTAAACGCGGCGCTCGGCGAATTCTATTTCGATAACTCTTCACTTTCCGACCTCAACGCTTTCTATACGCTTTCTTACAGGATCATAGAAAACAACACCCAGAAAGACTATGTAAAGCAGGAAACGGGCGAAACATGGAAATCTCCCGGAAAGGTCGTCCTTGCAGAGGGTACTTATGCCGAATTCTCCGTCCCCGCAGGTTCTTCCGAATATAAAGTCAAAATTCCTTATGATGTAAACGGAGTTTCGACAGGCGAATACCTTGTCGAACTTACCCTTACGACAAAAGCCGCGATAGGCGATATCCCCGCAGGCTACGAAGTCGTTTATACTTTCGACGAATCGAACCTCGGTTCGAATATCCCGTTCAAACTCGATCCCGCGAGAACCCCCGTCGCCGTCGTTGACGAAAACGGAAAAGAAGTTCTCGACGAAGATACGCTCTATCCCCTTATGACGGGCGGCGATCCTGTTGAAAACACAAGAAAGGCTTACGAGCCGAAGAGTTATTTTGCGGAATATTCTTCCTTTATAAATCTCGATAACGGAAATGTTTCGATTTCAATAGATCCCGCTACCGGACTTATAACGAAATACACCGTCGGCGGCACCGATATCTTTGCTTCGGGTTCGAATTCCCCGATAGGCAACTTCACCCGTCAGTCGACAGGCGGAGATCTTGCAGGCGGATATTCGACGACCGAAAACAAAGCGCTTCTCAATACGATAAGCAGTTCGACAGAGGGCAAGAACCTTGTAGGAAACGTCGTGACGACAAAAGTTTCCGACAGTCACTGGAAAGTATCGGCAAGATACGCGCTTGCGTCTTACCCCTACGCTTCCTTTAAGAACGACGTCCTCAACGTCGACTATACCGTAACTTACGACATCTATGCGAACGGAGAAATTTCCGTCACCGTAACCTACGATTCTTCGATGGATCCGACGATAGATCCTTACGAACTTTCGAACGTACTTACCCTTGCTTCGGGTTACGAGACCATGACATGGTTCGGAAGAGGCCCCGGCGAAAGTTACTCCGACAAACTTGCGGATACGAGAGTCGGCCTTTTCGAAAATATCAAAATAAACGACCAACTCGAAGATTATCTTGCAATGACCGATTCCGGCAACAAGTCCGACGTCCGCTGGGTCGCTCTCAAAAACGCTTCCGGCAACGGAGTTATGATATCGAGCGACACCGCAAACTTCGACCTCAACGTTTCGAAATGGTATCCGTGGGCTCAGGATTCTTATTCGAGAGATTATCTTGATAAGGACACCACCATTGTCAGAGTCATCGGCAAGGCAAGAGGCGTAAACTCCGGCAAACTTTCCGAATCGTTCTTCTACCTTAACGGTTCCTATATCAATCCGGGAACTCTTTACAGTTACAGTTACAAACTTTCTCCGATAACTTCTTCGACAGATCTTTCCGCTAAAGCGGCGGAAACCATCTCCGACGCAACTCCGCTTTCGACCGAATCGAAAACCATTGCTTCGGGAACGGCTTACGCTCTGAGAAACATTGCCGACGGAGACCTCTATCTCTCTTCCGACAGTGAAAAGGGCGTTGTAATGTCGGTCGGAAAAGGTTCCGCAAACCAGATCTGGACCAGAGAAGAGACCCAGACGATGCTCCCGAACACCTTCGCTCTGAAGAACGTCGGCAAGAACAGTTATCTTACCGCAATCGGCAACGACGCGAACGGTCTTGCGACAGAACTCGGTCTCGGCGCGTATAACGGCTATCTGTGGCAGAACTTCCTGCAGGATAACACCAACGAACTGTATGCGGCGCAACTTTCTTACGCGCTTACTCCCGTTTCTTACGACAATACTTTCTATCAGGGTTCGAGAATAGCGCTCATGCCCCGTGCTTCCCGTGAAGAGTCCGCATGGAAATTTATCGAAACAGAGGGCGGATACCTTCTTCAGAATACCAAGACAGGCTACTACCTCACCGCAGCCGACAGCCTTACCGCAAGAACTTCGCTTATAGGCGAAATGCTTAACAGAACGAGAAATTACGCTCCGTCCGTTGACTGGAGTCTCTACTCTTCGTTCTCGGGTGCTGCGGCAGGCGACAGAGGTGCGGGCGACTGGGTCGCAACTTCTTCTACCGTGACCCTTTGGGATCTTCTTCCCGCGGCTTCCCAGAAATGGGTATTTACCGCTTCCGGAAACGGCTACACCGTTCAGAACTCCGCAACAGGAAAATTCCTTGCGATCTCCGACGGCAAACTTGTTGAAGCGGCTTCGGGAACCGTATTTACGGCAAGAGGAGAAAACGGAAAATTCTATCTTTACGACGCTCAGTCGGGACTTGCCCTCACAGGTAAGAACTCGGCGGACGGAATGAAGATCGACGCTTCTCCGCTTAAATATGCGGCTTCTCAACTTTGGGATCTCGCCTCTGCGGGAGACCTTGCAATCAATATCGAAGCGGGCAACGAATGGTTCACCGTCGGCGCCGAGCAGACATTGAGCGAATAAATATAATTCCGGGGAAAATATTTTCCCCGGATTTTTTTATCTGTTGACTTTGGCGGTGTTTTCGTATATACTTTAAGTATCAGTTTTACGGAGGTATATTTATGGAAATACTCTTAATAATTATAGCGGTATTAGTACTTATTCTTATTTTTACAAACATAAGAATAGTTCCTCAGGCGACGGAATTCGTTACCGAATTTCTCGGAAAATACAAGTCCACATGGTCCGCGGGACTTCATGTCAAAGTCCCGTTCCTTGAAAGAATAGCGAAAAGAGTGACTCTCAAAGAGCAGGTCCTCGATTCTCCGCCTCAGCCCGTTATCACCAAGGATAACGTCACAATGCAGATAGACACCGTCGTTTATTTCAGAATTTTCGATGCAAAACTCTATGCTTACGGCGCGGTAAACCCGATAGGAGCGCTTGAAAACCTGGCGGCGACGACCCTGCGTAATATCGTCGGCGAAATGGAACTTGACGGAACGCTTACTTCGAGAGATACGATAAACGGCAAAATGACCGAAATACTTGACGAGGCTACCGACCAGTGGGGCATAAAAGTAAGCCGCGTCGAACTTAAAAATATAATTCCGCCGGCTGAAATTCAGCGTTCAATGGAAAAACAGATGAAAGCCGAGCGTGACCGCCGCGAAACGCTTTTGCAGGCGGAAGGACACAAAGCGGCGGCGATAACCCGCGCAGAGGGCGATAAACAGGCGATGATACTTGCCGCGGAAGGCGAAAGAGATGCAAGAATTGCCCGCGCAG
>CAKSQP010000019.1 GCA_934486965.1 uncultured Eubacteriales bacterium | reverse complement strand
AGTTTATGCTTTCTCTTATCATGCCGTGGGTCACAGCGCACGCGAGGGACAGTATTATTACAAGAACGACGGTTTTGTCCGACATTACTCTCGGGTGTTCGTCGGTTATTTCGGCGTGCTTTTTGAGCATTTCCTTTTCTTCGGGAGTTCTCTTGACTTCCTTGAAGAAGACGAGGAAAAATCCGCAGAAAATAAAACATATAACCGCGGGAACTATAAATATCGTTCTCCAACTGAAATACATCGAATATATCGAAGAAAGTCCCCATGCGAGCATATAGCCTATGACTATTGCAAACGGCAGATATGCTGTTGCGCGGACAAGTTTTTTACCTCTGAAATTTATCGAGAGGGTATGTACGAGCGGCGACCATATCATCGACTGGAAAATACCGTTTATCGCCCATGTTACTATAAGCGCGGTATGGTTTGACAGCAGTCCGAAAGTAAGATTGCAGACTGCCGAGCCGCAAAGACCCGTAAACATCAGGCGTTTTCCCGAAAGCCTGTCTCCGAGTCTTCCGAAAACAAGTTGCCCGAGCGCATAGCACCATAAAAACGAACCCGAAAGAATTCCCTGCGTGCTTGTCGGCATGCCTATTTCTTCGGCAAGCAGAGGAAGCGCCACGGAAACGTTTACCCTTATAAGATAGGTGCAGACATACGCAAAGAAACAAAATATGATAGTTAACCTTTGATGTGCCGAAAATTTCGAATCGGCGGCTATCGTATGGTGTGTTGCCATTTTAATTTATATCCCCGTTTCCCCAAAAAAGAATGACCCGCCGGATCGTGATTAACATCGCAATAAATTTCAAAACCGGGTTAAACCAGGTTGGGTAAGATCTCTCGGTTATTTTGTGCTTCCAACGTCCTCTTGCGAGGGAGGCCTGCATACCCGTAACCGAAGCAGAAATCCCATTAGTGAAAGTGTAGGTTTTTTATATTGCGAACACACGGATCCCGCAGGTTCTTTTTTTATTATTCTTCGTCTTCCGCTTCGAGTTCGAAAGCCCCGAGTCCGTCTTCTTCCATCTTTTTCTGGAGAAGGTCTACGACGGTATTGAATTCTTCTTCGTCTTCTATGGTGTTGAAGAAATCCTCGCCGTTTTCATCGGTGTCGGCTCTTAAAAGAATGAACTCTTCGCTTGAGTCGGGGTCTTCGACAAGCGCGATATACATTTTATCGTTATGTTCAACGCCGTCGATAATGAAGAAATCGGTTTCTTTTCCGTCTTCGTCGTAAAGGGTTATCCAGCCGTCGTCTTCGCCTTCGCAGCCGCAACCGCAGCCGCAGTCGTGTTCGTGGCAGTCATGCTCCGTGCAGTCGTGTTCGTGCTCACCGCCGCAGCAGCAACAGTTTTTATTTGTATCTTCCATGGGTTTTACCTTCTTTCATTGTTATAGAAACAGTATACTCCATTCGCCTTGCCGTGTCAAGGACGGAATATGCGAATTTTTTGTTATTTTTCCTCGGCTTTATCAAGTTTTTCTTCCGCGAGCCGTTTTGCGTCTTCAAGAGTTCCTCTCTTCGGCTTTCTTTTCATAATGAAGATCCATACGCCTATCGAGCAGACGACAAGCACTGCGTAAAGAATTATCATGGGTTTGAGAGCGGAAAAATCGATGCCGGTATTTGAGAATTTCACTCCGTTTATTACCGCGTTGAAAGGAGTTACGGTGTACCTTACCGATTCGAGCGCTTCGAATATCTTTTCGGTGAGTTTTAAGTCGGATTTTTCACCTTTTACAGGCGCAAATCCACCGTCTTCGTTCTGAAGGGCAATGAGTTTGTTTATCGCCGCGGTCATCTCGGCGGTCGTCTCTCCGTAGTTTTTGTCGGTAAGTCCGCAAAGCCCTGCCGCGACGTCTTCGGGACTGTCGCTTTCGGTCAGCGCGATAAAGTATTTTTCGAGTTTGTCAAGCGCCTGAGATGCATTTTCGGAGGATTTATACTGCCATAAAACCGCCGCCGCTTTTACGGAAACGTCCCTGTCTCCGATACTTCCGTCCTCGTTCTGCGACGAGATTATAAAGTTTATCGCGTCGGCTTCTTCATAAGGCTTTTTCGCGTTCTTTATTGTCTTTTTGCCTGTTGCGAAAAGTGCTGCGACGGAATAGACGCTCGCTTTGATATCTCCGAAAGAACCGTCGTCTTTTTGCAATAGTATAAGCCTGTCGCCGTAGTCTTCTTTTGAATTTTCGGAAAGCAGGACGCTTTCGCCGAACGCTTTTTGCAAAAGAATGTATTCCGAAAGTTTCTGAGCGTCGGTCTCGTCGGCTTTTACTATGTATATCTTTGTCGTTTCACCTATAAGCCCTGCTTCCGCAAAGGAGATCGTTTCGTCGAAAGTTTCGGCGTCGGGCGCTTCGTCCGTCAGGAATTTATTTGCCGCCGAAATGCTCTTTTTTAATTCCGTTTCTTCCGCAAAAGTCGGAACGGACAAGGCAAAAAGCATTATTGCCGCAAGAAAAAATGTCGTTATTTTTTTCATCTCTGTCTCCTTACATTTCGCCGATAGCCGCCGCAATAACCGAAAGCACCGCTATCGGGACGGTCTCCGCACGCAGAATTCTTTCTCCGAGAGAAACCGTTTCGGCTTTTTCAAGGGCTACCCGTACTTCTTTTTCCGAAAATCCGCCCTCGGGACCTACGATAAACGAAAATCTGTCTTTTATTGCGTTGTTTTTCAGATATTCCGAAAAAAGAGGCTTGCCGAGTGCCTTTGCGTTTTCATAGAAGAAAACTGGTCGGTTTGTGTCGAAAATCCCGTCAAAATCGGTAAAATCTCCGATTTCGGGGAGTGTGTCTCTGCCGCATTGCATTGCCGCCTGCCTTGCAATTTTTTCGAAACGCTCTTTTTTGCCGTCTTTTTTCTTTTCGTCAAGCCGCATTACGCAGTTGTCGGATTCGAAAAACACTATTTTCGAAACGCCGAGTTCGGTCGCTTTCTGAATGACAAATTCGTTCTTGTCGCCTTTTAACAGTGCGGCGAAAAGCGTAATTTCGGCTTTCGGACGCGAAAACGGGATCTTTTCTTCTATTAAGATATAAACGCCGTCTTTCGTTATTTTTTCTATCCTGCCGTTATAGTTGTTTTCTTGTCCGTCTCCGCAGAAAACGGGGTCTTCGGGCTGAGGACGGTGGGCAAACAGGTGTCTTGCGTCCTCTCCCGAAAGAAATACGGAAGTCTTTTCTTCGGCTTCGGGTATGAATATCTTCATATCAGAACGCCCAGTTTCCGTCTTTGAATATCTGAACCTTTCTGCCGTCTTCGGTCGTTGCAATAATGGAAAGGTCTTTTGTTCCTATCATGAAGTCTTCGTGCTGCATCGAGTCGTTTACGCCCATTGCGTGAAGTTCTTCTTTTGTGTAATTTTCATAGTCTTTAACGCAGTTCGTAAAGCCCCTGCCCAAAGCAAGGTGGCAGGCTGCGTTTTCGTCAAACAGAGTGTTGAAGAAAAGAATTTCGCTGTTTCTTATCGGGGAATCGTAGGGGACAAGAGCACATTCTCCGAGATATGCGGAGCCTTCGTCGAGCGAAATGAGTTGCTTGAGAAGTTCTTCGTTCTTTTCGGCTTTTACTTCGATGGCTTTCCCTTTTTCAAATCTTATCGAGAAGTTTTCGATAAGTTCGCCGCTGTAAGAAAGCGGTTTTGACGAATAAACTATACCTTCGGCTTCGCCTCTCATCGGGGTCGTGAAAACTTCCTCGGAGGGAATGTTGGGATTATAATAAACGCCTTTGAGAGACGTCTCTCCGCCGCCCAAAAACATTCCGTTCGGCATAAGCCCGACTTTGAAATCGGTGCCGTTTGAGGATTTATATTCAAGAGTTTTTATTTTGAGGCTGTTTAAGAATTTGCATCTTGCGTCAAGGTCTGCGTTGTGGTCGTCCCATTCCTTTATCGGGTCGTCTGTCGTGCAGCGGGAGGTCGTAAGAATCGCTTCCCAGAGTTTCTCGACTGCTACGGACGGTCTGTCGTTCGGGAAAATCTTCTTTGCCCATGCTTTTCCGGGGACGGCGGCGATACACCATTGATATTTGTTATCCATTGAGTCGCGGAATGGCTTTATTACCTTATAGCGCTCCTGCATCGCTTTTCCGTATTTTTCCTGATCCATTCCGTTGAGCCCGTCGGGGTCTTCGGAAAGGAGATATATCATGCACGGCAAAGTTTCGGCTCTGTGTCTGAGTTTTTCGACTTCCCAGTCTTCAAGAGAACCGAGGACTTTCGCTTTTCTGTATTTAGTGTGCAGTTTCTGGATAGGCGTATAGGAAAAGTCTATTTCGACTTTTCTTGCTCCCGCCCTGTAACATTCTTCGGCTACCATATATACGAAATCGGGCTGGTCTGTTTCCGCGCGGATAACGACGTCCTGCCCTTTCTGAACATGAACTCCTGTGTTCGCTATGAGTTTTGCGAATTTTTTAAGTCTTGTCTTATTCATAAAAAATCACCTCGTGTATCTTGAATTTTAACAGAATATGCGGTGTTTGTCAATGATTACGGCGTTTTTGTCGGTATATGTTCATTTTTTCCGCCGAACGTAAATTTAGTCGGCAGTTAAAAAGAAAAAACCGTCTCCGAAGAGACGGTTTTTTTAATCAGTTTTTCTTTCTCGGAACGTAGGTGGTGTGCAGAAGGTGATGAGCCTTGTGTCCGCCCGCTTCGCCGAGATAAGTTTCGTAAAGTTCTTTTACGACGGGGGATTCGTGCGATTTTCTCAGAGCGCTGTCGGCGTCTTCCTTATAAAGAGCCGCCGCGCGGAGTCCGCGGATATCGACATTTGCTCTGGTGTATGCGTCGTGGATAGGCTGTCCGCCTCCGTTTACGCAGCCGCCGGGGCAAGCCATTATTTCAATGAAGTGGTATTCCGCTTCGCCGTTCTTTATTTTGTTGAGAAGTTTTGCAGCGTTTGCAGTTCCCGAGGCAACGGCAAGTTTAACGTCCATGCCCGCAACTTTGTAGGTCGCTTCTTTTATGCCCTCCATACCTCTGACTTCTTTGAAGTCGAGAGCGGGAAGTTCTTTGTTTTCGAGTTTTTCGACTACCGTACGGAGAGCCGCTTCCATAACGCCGCCCGACGCTCCGAAAATGTGGCCCGCGCCTGTTGCGCCGCCGAATATCGGATCGAATTCTTCATCGGGAAGAGCGTTGAAGTTGAGACCTGCGCGCTTTATCATTTTCGCAAGTTCTCTTGTTGTAAGAGCCGCGTCTATATCGCAGAGACCGTCGACGGAATAACCCTCGCGGGTCCTTTCGAATTTCTTTGCGGTACAGGGCATTACACTTACGACAAATATATCTTTCGGGTCAATGCCTTTCTTTTCCGCATAGTAACTCTTCATCAGAGCGCCGTACATACCCTGCGGAGATTTGCAGGAGGAAAGGTTGGGGATAAATTCGGGGAAGTAGTGTTCGCAGTATTTGACCCAGCCCGGAGAACAGGAGGTGATAAGGGGAAGCGCTCCGCCGTTCTGAACTCTGTTTATGAATTCGGTGCCTTCTTCGATTATCGTTACGTCAGCCGCAACGTCGACGTCGACAACCGCGTCAAATCCGAGACGGCGCATAGCGGCGACCATTTTGCCTTCTGCGTTTGTTCCTATCGGATTGCCGAATTCTTCGCCTATCTGTACTCTGACAGAGGGAGCGGGAGCGATAACGACATGTTTCGATTCGTCGGAAAGAGCGTCCCAGACGAGCTTTGTATCGTCCTTTTCGGTGAGAGCGCCTGTCGGACAAACCGCGACGCACTGTCCGCACGCGATACAGGAGGTCTTTGCAAGGTTCATATCGAAAGCACAGCCGATGTTGGTGTTTATACCTCTTTCGTTAGCGCCGATAACGCCTGCACCCTGCGTATGCTTACAGACCGCTACGCAACGGCGGCAGAGGATACATTTGTTGTTGTCTCTGATAAGATAATCGTTTTCGTCTTTGTCGTATTCGGGTTTGAAACCGTCGAATTCGCCCGCGTCTTCGATTCCGTATTCAAGAGCGAGAGTCTGCAGTTCGCAGTTCTGGCTTCTTGCGCAGGAAAGACACTTGCGTTCGTGGGTCGAAAGAAGAAGTTCGAGAGTCATTTTTCTCGATTCTCTTACTTTTTCGGTGTTGGTAAATACTTCCATACCCTCGTTTACAGGGTAAACGCAGGAGGCAACAAGGCTTCTTGCTCCCTTGACTTCGACAACGCAGATACGGCATGCGCCGATAGCGTTTATGTCCTTAAGAAAGCAGAGGGTGGGAATTTTGATACCCGCGAGGTTTGCGGCTTCAAGGATAGTCGAACCCTTGGGCGCCGTTACGGGCATTCCGTTTATTTTAAGATTTATGTCAGCCATCACTTTTCCTCCTTATTTCTTGACGATCGCGTGGAACGCGCAGTTGTCGATACATACGCCGCATTTTACGCACTTTGTCTGGTCGATCGTATGCTGTTGCTTGACCGCGCCGGAAATAGCGCCGACAGGGCAGTTTCTTGCGCATTTCGTACAACCTTTACAGGTGTCGAGAATCTCGAAATGAACGAGTTTCTTGCAGACGCCCGCGGGACAGGTCTTGTCCTTGATGTGTGCGATATACTCGTCTTTGAAATATCTCAGGGTGGAAAGTACGGGGTTCGGAGCAGTCTGTCCGAGTCCGCAGAGGGCGTTTTCTTTTATGTAGTAGCAAAGTTTTTCCATTCTGTCGAGGTCTTCCATGGTGCCTTTGCCTTCGGTTATCTTGGTAAGAAGTTCGAGAAGACGTTTTGTTCCCACGCGGCAGGGCGTACATTTACCGCAGGATTCGTCGACGGTGAATTCGAGGAAGAATTTCGCGATATCGACCATACAGTTGTCTTCGTCCATGACGATAAGTCCGCCCGAACCCATCATCGAACCGATAGAAATAAGGTTATCGTAATCTATGGGAATATCAAGGTGTTCCGCAGGAATACAGCCGCCTGACGGACCGCCCGTCTGAGCCGCTTTGAATTTCTTGCCGTTCGGAATTCCGCCGCCTATCTCTTCGATAACGGTGCGGAGAGTGGTTCCCATAGGAACTTCGACAAGGCCCGTGTTTGTGATTTTTCCGCCGAGCGCGAAAACTTTCGTTCCCTTGCTCTTTTCGGTACCCATGGAAGCGAACCATTCCGCTCCGTTAAGGATTATCTGCGGAATATTTGCGTAGGTCTCAACGTTGTTGAGGACCGACGGTTTCTGGAAAAGTCCCTTTTCTGCAGGGAAGGGAGGACGGGGTCTCGGTTCACCTCTGTGACCTTCGATAGAAGTCATAAGGGCTGTTTCTTCGCCGCAGACGAAAGCGCCCGCGCCGAGACGTATATCCATATCGAAATCAAAGCCTGTTCCGAATATGTTTTTACCCAAAAGACCGTATTCGCGTGCCTGTTTTATCGCTATCTGCAAACGGTGAACGGCAATCGGATATTCCGCTCTGACGTAAACGTAACCCTGATTTGCTCCTATCGCATAACCCGCAATAGCCATTGCTTCGATGACCGCATGGGGGTCGCCTTCGAGAACCGAACGGTCCATGAACGCTCCGGGGTCGCCTTCGTCGGCGTTACAGCAGACATATTTCTGATCCGCGTCTTTTACGATATTTCTTGCAAGCGCCCATTTTCTTCCCGTCGGGAAGCCCGCGCCGCCGCGTCCGCGAAGACCTGACGCCGTAACAACGTCGATAACTTCTTCCGGCGTCATTTCGGTAAGAACTTTGCCGAGCGCCTGATATCCGTTCATACCGATATATTCTTCGATATTTTCGGGGTTGATAACGCCGCAGTTTCTCAAAGCAACTCTCTTCTGCTTTGCATAGAACGGAGTTTCGGAAAGGGAAACGGCGTGAGCGTTCTGCTCGGCGGCTTCTATTTCAGCCGCTTCTTTTGCGTTATGCGGTTTGTAGATGAGTCTTTCTACGGGACGTCCCTTGAGGATATGCTCGCTTACTATTTCCTGCACATCTTCAAGCTGAACCATATTATAGAAAGTTCCCTCGGGATATACGATCATAATGGGACCGAGAGCGCAGAGTCCGAAGCAACCGGTCCTTACGACCTGAACTTCGTCTGCAAGTCCCTGTGCGGCTATTTCTTTTTCGAGAGAGGCCGCGATTTCCATACTCTTTGAAGAGGTGCACCCTGTACCTCCGCAAATAAGGATATGAGAACGAATCATTGTTTACTCCTCCAAATAATTATTTCGTAGCGGTCCCTATCGTGTATTCTTCGACAATTTTTCCGCCTTTAAGATGCTTTTCGACGACTTCCTTTGCCTTTTCGGGCGTCATCTTTACATAAGTTACCTTGTCCTTGCCGTTTTCGTATACTTCGACGACCGGTTCATACTGACATATTCCTATACAGCCTGTCTGTGTTACCATAACGGAATCGGAAAGTCCCGCATTCGCGACTTCTTCGACGAAAGCCGAAAGAACGGGGCGCGCGCCCGCGGCAATTCCGCAGGTCGCCATACCGACAACAACTCTTACGGTGTCGTCCGCACCTTCGCGGATAGCGACTTTTTTCTGCATCTTTTCTCTGATAGCAGCAAGTTCTGCCAAACTTTTCATTGAAAAAACCTCCATATATATTCAAATTAAATATTATTATACGCTTCTGTAAGATAATCCTTTATCCAGACGAGAACTTCGGGTTCCGAGAGAGAAACGTCTTCCAATATTTCCCTTATTTCCGCTGTTGAAAGGCGTACCTTTTTTGACGGCGTTGTGTGCTCAAAAACAAAATCTCTGTCGGGGTCTCCCTGAATGAGGGTGACGACCGAACCGACGATATCTCCGAGCGGCGTAAAATCAATACTTTTCGTGTTGAAAGTCGCTTCCTCCCGTTTGCTCAGCGGCAAGAATAAGAAAAGGGATACCGAGTCCGACTTTTCTTGTCCTGCGCGAAGTGTAGAAAGGATCGGAAACGGCTTTTACGGTCTGTTCGTCCATTCCGCAGCCGTCGTCCCTTATTTTCAGCGTCAATATGCCGTCGCTGTCTTCATTTATATATATACCTATATTTTTCGCTCCCGCCCGAACGGAGTTCTTTGCGATGTCGAGAACGTTAAGAGACAGTTCTTTCATTCTTTTCTCCTGCCGAGTTTTTCTATCAGTTTAAGCCTTACGCCTGCCGAAGAATAAGGTTCGTCGTCGATATCGACGGAATTCTCGGCCTCCGAAATACTCCAGAGATTATGCGCGTCGCTGCAGGAAAGAACTTCAAGCCCCCGAAGGGAAGAATATTTTTCCGTATACGGCGGTATATTTTCCGAAGAATTGAATTCGCAGCAGGTGAAATCGGGTTCGGGAGGAATATCTCCGAGCACCGATATAATACCGTTTGCTTCTCTGTCGACGTGCGCGGGGTAGATAAGTCCGCCGCGGCTTCTTACCGTCTTTACCGCTTCTTCCGTTGAAAAAGAGGTGGCTGAAATAAGAAGAATTTCTTCGGTTCCGATAATTTCGTCGTTTTCTCCGTATATAAACTGATTTCCGAAAATCTCGGGTCTGTTTTTGACGGGCAAAAGTCTTTTGTGAATTTCGTCTCCGAATTCCTCGGCTGTCTCGAGTTCGGGGAACAGACATATCAGATGAATGTCCTCCGACGTCGTCAGTTCGACCCCTCCGACGGGAACTATTCCGTGCCGTCTGCATGCCGCAAAAAAAGCATGCAGATTCTTACAGGAATTGTGATCGGTGAGCGCCATTATTCCGAGTCCCGAAAGAGCCCCCATTCCCGCAATGTTTTCCGGCGTCATATCGTCGTCGGCGCAGGGGGAAAGGCAGGAATGAATATGAAGATCGTAAAAATAACGGCTCATTTTATGAGACTTGCGATCTCCGAGCAAAGAGCAAAAGTGCTTTTTTCGCTTCGGAGGATATTTACGCCTTCGGCTTCCGCCTTTTCAAGGGTTTCTTTGTCAATATCGGAATTTTCGGCAAGGATCACGCAGGCGACGTCTCTTAAAGCGGCGACCGCGACTACGTTTATGTTTGACATTATAGTCACCCATGCGTCGCCCTCTTCCGCTCTTCCCATGACCCAACTCAGAAGATCTCCCGCATATCCGCCGTTTATCTTCTTTTCGCCGTCGGGCAAAACGAGCGCTTCAAGTCCTGCTTTGTCCATAAGTTCCCGAACGTTCATAAAAGACCTTCGTTTCTTTTCAGCAGTATTATGCAGTCTTTCAGTTCCGCGTTGCCTTTTACGATGTCCTCCGCAAATGCGCGGCAGGTAGGCGAACCGCAGGATCCGCAGTCGAGTTTCGGCAACTCTTCGCATATCTGCTGGATTTCGAGCATTTTCTGCATTGCCTCCGCTTTGTCGTCCGATAATCTGTTTACCGGAGTATATTCGAGAGGCTTTGTCCATAGGTATTCTTTTCCCGCTTTCTCAAACTCTTCGTCCGAAACAACGCCGCTTTTTTCGATGACGTGGTTTCTCGAAACGGGGAGGTACCGTTTGAGCGACTGAAGCCTTGCTTTTGCAATGTAAGGATTTTCAACCGTCAGCGTTCCTCCTACGCAACCGCCGTTGCAGGCGTTGAGTTCGATGAATTCAAGCGAGGAAATGTTGTCGTTTTCTATTTCGTCAAGTACCTTTATCGCGTTTTCTATGCCGTCCGCCGCAAGATATCTGTCGTTGAAGAGGGCGGTGGCTTCGCCTCCGGTTCCTGCCCAACTTATTCCGATAAGCCCTGTTTCGGAAAGCATATCCGGAACTTCTATCCTGTTCATTTCCGATATCAACCTGAAATAAACGTCGCTCATCGAAAGTACGGCGTCGATATCGCTTTTTGCAACGCCGAGCGGCCGTCTTGCATAACTTACTTTCGCGGGACACGGCGATATGAAAAATATGCCGACGTCTTCGGGTTTCAGGTCCTTATGCGTTTCCAGAACTTTTCTGCGCGCAATTCTCGCCGCTATCTCAACGGGAGGAAGAACGGGCAGAACGTTCTTGTAAAGGCTCGGGAACCTGTTTTTTATAAGTCTCACGATAACGGGACAAGCCGAGGAAATAACGGGTTTTTCTATCCCGTGTCTTTTTATGTAGTGACGTGTGTACTCCGATACGAGTTCCGCGGCGCAGGAAACTTCGTAAACGCCGTCGAAACCGCAATGTAAGAGAGCTGTCAGTACAATGTCTATATCTTCAAGATTGTCAAACTGTCCGAAAAGCGCGGGGGCGGGGAGAGCCACTTTGAATTTGTAGCCTTTTATCGTATCAAAAGCGTCGAACTGCGCTTTTTTCGCGTTATCAGGACAAAGCCTTATACATTCGCCGCAGTCGATACACCGTTCCGCGGTTATCACCGCTTTTCCGTCCCTTATTCTTATCGCTTCCGTGGGGCATCTTCTCAAACAATGCGTACAGCCCTTGCATTTGTCCTCCGCAAGAAGGACCGAATGGAATTTTTTGTCTTTTTCCATTGGCTACCTCCGTGGTTGCGTGTCAGAGTCTGACCTCCATGGTGATTTTCGTCCCGACGCCGACGGTCGACTGAATATCTATACTGTCGGTGTACCTTTTCATATTCGGAAGTCCCATTCCCGCGCCGAACCCGAGAGAGCGGATATTGTCCTTTGCGGTGGAATATCCCTCCTGCATCGCAAGTTCGATATTTTCGATACCGGGACCTGTGTCTTCGAGAATTATGACTATTTTTTCGGGATAAACGAGAACATCGGCAGAACCTCCGTTCGCGTGTATTACCATGTTGATCTCGCCCTCGTACATCGCAATGGATACTCTTTTTATGATGTCAGGGTCAATGCTCAACTGTCTTAAAAGTTTTTTGACTTTGACGGAGGCTTCTCCCGCCGAGGTGAAATTATCGCCGTCGACGTCAAAATGAAATTTTACCGCGTCAGCCATTTTTCGTCTCTCCGCCGCGAAGACCGTTCTTGTAGAGCGCTCCGCATGCCGTGAACATTCTTTCGGCTGTCGAAAGAACGACTATCCCCGCGTCTCTTGCAAGATCAAGGACATCTTCGGACGGCATTTTCCCGCGGACAAAGACTATACATCTCATATCCATCATTTCCGCGGTCCTTACGACCTGAGGATTGACGAGTCCGGTGAGAAGCACCGCCTGCTCTTTTACGAAAGCGAGGACGTCGCTCATCATATCGGAGCCGCAGGCAGACTTTACATCGTTTTCGATAAGGTCTTCTCCGCATAGAACTTTGGCGTCAAGCAGCTGTGCGATAGTGCTTATTCTCATTTTGAATTCCTCCGTTGCCTGTTCGGAATCAGTATTTTTTTAGTATATCGGGGATCTGGTCCGCCGTTAATTTTCCGTAAACGTCGTCGTTGACGGTCATGACGGGAGCAAGTCCGCAACAACCTATGCATCTTGTCGCTTCAAGCGAGAATTTTCCGTCGGGGGTAACTTCTCCGCTCTGGAGTCCGAGTTCGGAACATACTTTGTCGTATACCTCCTGAGCGCCTTTGACGTAGCAAGCCGTTCCGAGACATACGCCGATCTTGTACTGACCTTTCGGGTTCAGCGCAAACTGGGTGTAGAACGTTGCGACTCCGTAAACTTCTTCAATAGCGATACCGAGATCGTCGGCTATCATTCTCTGCACCTCTATGGGCAGATAACCGTATATCTCCTGCGCCTGCTGCATGACCGGCATGAGCGCTCCCGGCTGATC
Organism: uncultured Eubacteriales bacterium; assembly: GCA_934486965.1. GTDB lineage: Bacteria > Bacillota > Clostridia > Oscillospirales > UBA644 > Geddesella. Next base: position 7,538 of record CAKSQP010000019.1, on the reverse strand, counting down.
TTTAAGTCTTGACGTAAGCTCGTGGAGTTTTGCTTCCTGCTCGGCTGTTCCCGCAAAGGGGATCTTGCAGATTTTTTCTTTTGCCATTCTGATTTTCTTCCTTTCTGAAAAGTCGTGGGAAAGATTCTCCATAGACCTCTCCCGCCACATATAGATAATACATTTATCGATAAGTATATAGATAATATATATATCTATTGCATAAGAAGATTATAACATAACCGAAGCACTATGGGAAGTAAAATAAAAAAAATGTTGTTTTTTGTTTGAAATTTGAGGGGAATATCTTCCCGAAAACGGCAAAATCCGAAAGCGCGTTCCCTTTTTGCGTACTTTCGGATTCTATAATGTAAGCCGCTGTACGGCGATGAGCCTGCCGACGACTTTTATTTCGTTTCTTTTTTCTTTTTTGCCGTTTGCCGAAGTTATGAAAAAACCGTCGGACAAAAACTCCGTAAGGACGGTTTTTGCTTCGTTTCCGTCGTTTATTACGGCGACTTCACCGCTTTTTATCCTCGATGTTTTTCTGAAAATGAGGAAGTCGCCCGACAGACAGCCTTCGGGCAGAAACCAACTGTCCGACGCCTCGGCGGCGAAAAAACCGTCTCCGCGGAATCCCGAGGAGGGGAGCCAGAGGTGAAAAATTATTTTTTCTTTCGGAAAAGCGGTTCCGTCGGAAGCGAAAATTTCGGAGTAGACGGGGACGGGGACGGCTTTCCCTCTGACTTTTTCCGAAACGGTTGAAATACTTCTTTTTTTGCCGTTTCCGCAGGAAATAAGCCCGTCTTCCTCAAGTTTCTTCGCGTATCTGTAAGCAGTCGACGGAGAAATTTTAAGATGCGACGCAATTTCCCTTACCGTGGGGCTTGTTCCGTGTTTTGCGGAAAAATCTTCGGTAAAACGTATCAGTTTCTGATATTTTTTGTTTCTGTTCAACATAGGATTCCCTTTTCAAAAAGGTTTTTCGCTTTCAGGATTATCGCGACGGTCTTTCCGTCCTTTATCTCTCCGTTTTCAGCCATTTCATAAATTTCGTAAAGCGGAAGTCTTATTTTTTCGATGAATTCGTCGGGGTCGGGAGTTCCTTTTCTGAACCCCGTTATCTTTGCGGCGAACATGTATATCTTTTCGTCGCAGTAGCCCGGCGTCGGATAAAATTCTCCGAGAGAAACAAGATTTTCGCAAAGAGCGTCTGTTTCCTCGTTGAGTTCTCTTCTTGCGCTTTCTTCCGCAGTTTCGCCCTCTTCGCAAAGTCCTGCGACGGCTTCGGTTATATATTCGTCGAAAGGATATCTGTATTGCTTTACAAGATAGCCGTATCCCTCTCCGTCATAAGCGAAAACGCAGACCGCGGGACAGTGCCTTACGACCTCTCTTTCAACTTCCATACCGTTTTCAAGGCGAACCCTGTCTTTTTCTATATTCATTATTTTTCCGCTGAACATTCTTTCGGAACTTATCTTTTCGGGTCTCATCGTATCACTCTCCTTTGCTATTTTATCATATTTCGCAATAAATGTAAATAGGATAAACGGGGTGAAAAAAAATGTCTTTTCCTTTCTCTGAATTCGTCAAAAGTACCGAAAAGCGCAACGACGTTTTTACGATCGGCAGAAGTTGGCTCGGGAACGGACTTTATGTTCTTCTTTCGGGAACGGGCGGCAAAAAACTTCTGGTATGCGGCGAACTTTCGGCAAACGACGGAGATGTTGCGGAAATGATGTGCCGCCGTTTTTTCGGAGAGGGAAAAGGCGGGGCTTTCAATCTTCCGAAGATATCGGCGAGGACTTCCGTCTTTTATCTTCCGTTTCCGAACCCCGACGGCAACTGCCTGCGGCTTCACGGCGAAGATTTCAGAAATCCGTTTTCCGAAAGGATAAAAAGATTTGTTTCCGACGGGGATTTTTCCCGATTTACGGCAAATGCCCGCGGTGTCGATATCGACCGCAATTTTGCGGCGGGCAGGCGCTCTTCCGAGAAAAACGGACCGTCGTTTTCGGGTTATTGCGGCGACTACCCCGAAAGCGAAAAGGAGACCGCGGCTCTCTCGTATTTTTGCAGAAAAGAAAATTTTGACGCCGTCATCGTCGTCGAAAAAGACGGAACCTCCTGTTTTTCATCTTCGGGTTTTCCCGATAAATTCGGAAAGATCGTCTGCGGTTACGGAAATATCCCGATAAAACCGTGCGGATACCGCGACGGAAGTTTTCTTTTGTGGCTTGAAGAATCGGGAGTGCCGACCGTAAGTCTTCGCATCGGGTCGGACGCAAGGTCTGAGGAACAGTTTTTTTCGACCGTTATGCTTACCGCCGCCTCTTGCTAAAATAAAGAAAATATGCTAAAATGATGTCGAAAAAAACAGCGGAGGCATAATATGTTCAAAATTCTTATCGCGGAAGACGACGCAGAACTTCGGCAGTTGTTTTCGCGGGTGCTTACAAAAAACGGCTATAACGTAAAAGGCGTTTCGAACGGCAGGGAAGCCCTTGACTGTATGGAAAACGATTTTTTCGATCTGATAATTTCCGATATAATGATGCCCGAGGTCGACGGCTATGAGTTTGTCAGACTTTTGAGGGATTGTAACGATAAAACCCCCGTGCTGATGATAACCGCAAAGGACGCGTTCGACGATATGCGTCAGGGATTTGATTCGGGAACCGACGACTATATGGTAAAGCCCGTGAACGTCAATGAAATGGTCCTGCGCGTCGGGGCGCTTCTCCGCCGTGCACAGATGATAAACGAACGCCGCCAGACCGTCGGCAATACCGTCCTTGAAATGGATTCTCTTACGGTCGTTTCGGACGGAAAAACGGAGATACTTCCGCAGAAAGAATTTATGCTTCTTTATAAAATGGCTTCGTATCCGGGAAAAATATTTACGCGGCATCAACTGATGGACGAGATATGGGGCTACGATAACGAAAGCGACACCCACACCGTCGACGTCCATATAGGACGGTTACGCGAAAAGTTCGGCGACAGCCGCGACTTTAAGATAGTGACGATAAGAGGGGTCGGATATAAGGTGGTAAAACTGTGAAACTGCTGAATTTCAGAAACGGACAGACGGGAAAAACGGGGCTTCGCCTGAGCCTTACTCTTCTTGTCTCGGCGGAACTCCTTGTCAGTATCGCGGTCGCCATCGGGCTCAACGCCCTGCTCCGAACATACGTTCCCGGTTTCGGGGATATCCCTTCGGTCATAATAATGTTTGCGATATCCGTGATCGTCGGATTTTTCGTCACGGGCGCTCTGTCGCGAATGTTTTTTTCTCCGATAGAAAAACTCGGAGTTGCAATGGAAAAGGTCGCGGAGGGCGATTTCTCCGTCAGGGCGGAGACCCGTTCGAACGCGCGCGAAATAAAGGAAATATACGACGGGTTCAACCTCATGGCAAAGGAACTCGAAGCGACCGAAATTCTTCAGTCGGATTTCGTTTCAAACGTTTCGCACGAATTCAAAACGCCGATAAACGCGATAGAGGGGTATTCCACACTTTTGCAGGGCGGCGACAACCTGACCGCGGAACAGACGGAATACGTCGAAAAAATAATATTAAATACGAGCAGACTTTCTTCCCTTACGGGGAATATCCTGTTGCTTTCGAAACTTGAAAATCAGTCTATTCCGCCCGAAAAAACGGCGTTCAGCCTCGATGAACAGATACGGCAGTCGATAGTTGAGTCGGAATCTGTCTGGGACAAAAAACAGATAGAATTCGACGCGGAAATGGACGACGTCGTTTTTGTCGGCAACGAAAAACTGCTGCGCCATGTATGGGACAACCTTATCGGAAACGCCGTCAAGTTCAGTCCCGTCGGCGGAAAGGTGACTTTACGGCTGAAAAAACGTTTCGGAAAAATAATTTTTTCGGTCGGCGACGAGGGCCCCGGAATTTCTCCCGAGGCAAAGAATCATATTTTCAATAAGTTTTATCAGGCGGACCCTTCGCATAAGCAGGAGGGAAACGGTCTCGGACTGTCGCTCGTCAAGAAAATTCTTTTGCTTGAGGGCGGCAAAATAAGCGTCGAAAATAAGGAAAAGGGCTGTGTTTTTACGGTCGTTTTCGAGAATACGGGCGAAAATCAACAAAAATTGACAAACAGTTGATGATTTGTTGCAAATAATATGTTATGATGTGTAAAACAGCGAAAGGAAGTTTTTTATGAACGAAGTAAAAAAACCGAAAAAACCTTTGATATTTTACTACGCCATAGTTGTTGCGGTGATTTTGCTCCTCAATCTTCTCGTTTTTCCGAGCGTGCTTGAGCGTCAGGTCAAGGAAGTTGATTACGGAACTTTTATGACCATGATAGATAACGGAAACATCGGAAAAGTCGAGATCGAGACAAATCAGATAGTTTTTACCGATAAAGGAAACACCGCCGTTTATAAAACGGGTAAAATGGACGACCCGACCCTTATGGAAAGGCTCCATAACGTCGACGGCGCTGAATTTTCAAGCGAGATAATCGAGGAAACGTCGCCGATAGTCGCGTTTATCGTTTCATGGGTGCTTCCGATTCTCATATTTGTCGGACTCGGACAACTGCTGTCCCGTTCCATGATGAAGAAAATGGGCGGCGGCGACGGTTCCATGATCTTCAATATGGGCAAAAGCAATGCGAAAGTCTATGTAAAGAGTTCCGACGGAATCAAATTCTCCGACGTCGCAGGCGAGGACGAGGCGAAAGAAAATCTTTCGGAAATAGTCGAATATCTGCACGACCCCTCCAAATACGGTGAAATAGGCGCTTCAATGCCGAAAGGTATCCTGCTTGTAGGCCCTCCGGGTACGGGTAAAACAATGCTTGCGAAAGCGGTTGCGGGCGAAGCGAACGTTCCGTTCTTCTCGATGAGCGGTTCGGAATTCGTCGAAATGTTTGTCGGTATGGGCGCGTCGAAAGTCAGAGACCTTTTCAGACAGGCTAAGGAAAAAGCGCCGTGTATCGTCTTTATCGATGAAATTGACGCGATAGGTCAGAAACGTGACGGAAGAATCGGCGGCAACGACGAAAGGGAACAGACTCTCAACCAGTTGCTTACCGAAATGGACGGCTTTGAGGGGAACACGGGCGTTATAATCCTTGCGGCGACGAACCGTCCCGAAACTCTCGACCCCGCGCTTACGCGTCCCGGAAGATTTGACAGAAGAGTACCCGTTGAACTTCCCGACCTTAAAGGCAGGGAAGAAATCCTCAAAGTCCATGCAAAGAAAGTCAAAACAGAGCCGAATATCGATTATTCGACCGTCGCGAGAATGGCTTCCGGCGCTTCGGGCGCGGAACTTGCGAATATCGTAAACGAAGCGGCTCTCCGTGCCGTCAGAGCGGGCAGAAAGACCGTTACGCAGTCGGACCTCGAAGAAAGTATCGAAGTCGTTATAGCGGGATATCAGAAGAAGAACGCTATTCTTACGGATAAGGAAAAAATGATAGTTTCCTATCACGAAATAGGTCACGCCCTTGTTGCGGCAAAACAGACGAATTCCGCTCCCGTTCAGAAGATAACGATAGTGCCGAGGACTTCGGGCGCTCTCGGATACACGATGCAGGTCGAAGAGGGTAACCACTATCTTATGAGCAAAGAAGAGATAGAAAACAAGATAGCAACCCTGACGGGCGGGCGCGCGGCGGAAGAAATTGCCGTAGGCTCAATTACGACAGGCGCTTCGAACGATATCGAACAGGCGACAAAACTTGCCCGCGCGATGATAACAAGATACGGTATGAGCGAGGAATTCGGAATGGTCGCTTTGGAAACCGTGACAAATCAGTATCTCGGCGGCGACACTTCTCTTGCATGCTCGGCGGAAATGCAGAGCGAGATTGATAAAAAGGTTGTAGATCTCGTAAAGCGCCAGCATGAGAAAGCAATTCGTATCCTGACCGAAAACCGCGGAAAACTCGATGAACTTGCGCAATATCTTTATAAAAACGAAACCATTACGGGCGAAGAATTCATGTCTATTCTCAATGCCTGACGGTTTTTGAAGAAGGAGCGGTGCAGCCGAAAGATTGCACCGCTCCTTTGCTTTAATATTCAATGTCGGAACACCGCCGTTTTCCGTTCGCCGCGGTATCGGGGAATATATCACGGTCCTCTTTTCCGGTTTTTCAACTATTGTTGAAGTTGAGTTGAATTACAGTTGTGTTTCTCGGTGTATAATCTGACCGAAAATGTCAAATTATGTCGAGAGGTGTCAATATGTCAAAAGCGTATGTTTTTTATAATCCGATTGCAGGAAACTTCAGTTGCAAAGATAAAGCACTGTCCATAAAAAAATTGGTTGACGACGAGGTCGTTTTCTGTGATATGACAAACGAAGAGGAATATCGCCGCGGGCTTATGGCTCCCGAGGGCAACGATTACATAATCGTCTGCGGCGGCGACGGAACGCTCAACCGTTTTGTGAATTTTACCGCAGATATGGATATCCGTTGCGACGTCTATTATTATCCGCTCGGTTCGGGCAACGATTTCGCGCATGAAATGAACAAGACTTCGGAAGACAAACCGTTTCTTATAAACGAATACATAAAAGATCTTCCGACCGTTACCGTGAACGGCAAAAATTACCGCTTCTTAAACGGTATCGGTTACGGAATAGACGGATATTGCTGTGAGGTGGGGGATAAACTTCGCGAAACTTCTTCCGGAAAACAGATAAACTATACTTCGATAGCGATAAAAGGGCTTCTCTTCCATTACAAGCCGACCGACGCGGTGATAACCGTCGACGGCAAAAAGTACGAATATAAAAAGGTATGGCTTGCCCCGACTATGAACGGACGGTTCTACGGCGGCGGAATGATTCCGACCCCCGCCCAGAAAAGAAACAGCGGAACGCTTTCGACCCTTGTTTTCCACGGTTCAGGCAAACTCCGCACTCTTATGATCTTCCCGTCGATATTCAAAGGCGAACATATCAATAATCCGAAATATGTAGAGGTACTTGAAGGCAAAAACATAACCGTCGAATTCAAACGTCCGACAGCTTTGCAGATAGACGGTGAAACTATTCTCGGAGTTACGTCGTACAGCGCGTCGGCGTATTCGAAAGTTCCCGCAACGGTCTGAAATTAAGGAAAAACTTCGCCTTTCAGCACAATAAAGCGTTAAAAACCCCGGATATGCATTATCCGGGGTTCTTTTCAGTCTATATCCGAAAATTCGGAGTCAAGTCCCGATACGACGGCGTCTCCCGAAGTCGGCGTCACGGTTATTCCCGCGGCGGCGATCTTTTCGACGTCTTCAAGCCAAAGGGAAACCGTTACGGTGTCTCCGTTCCTGAGCGATGAATATTTTGACATCGGCAGGCTTACGGTTATCTGCTTTGTCTGCCCGTACTGTCCGTCGGGGTCGGGAAGAGTAAGCGTCGCGGTGTAATTCGGAGCAGAGCCCGAAACCGTCATTCTGATACTTGATATTCCGAAAACGGAGTGAGAAAGAACGATGGTCGTTTCTCCCGTTACTATCGAGGCTGTTCCGTTGCCGTCCGTTCCCGTAAAAGAAAATACAAGGTTGTCGAG